>NZ_WTLC01000062.1:0-401 GCF_011378875.1 Pseudoalteromonas sp. Z9A5 | reverse complement strand
GTTAATCCGCCAATTGAAGTACAAGCAACCGTAATTAACGGCGAATACGTAACAGATCCAATTGATGCAAGCGCACTAAACGATGGCACATTAACAGCCACCGCAACAGCGTCTGATTTAGCTGGCAACCCGGTAACAGCACAAGATACGGTTGAGCTTGATAATACCGCAGCCATTACCACCAGTATTGATAAAACAGCCGACTCAGTTATTAACGGTAACGGCGAAAGTGCCGCAATAGTAGTGCGCGGTACGGTTACTGACGTTGAAGACGGTCAAACAGTTACTGTAACAATCAGCGACGGCGTTAACCCGCCAATTGAAGTACAAGCAACCGTAATTAATGGCGAATATGTAACAGATCCAATTGATGCAAGCGCATTGAACGACGGCACATTAAC
>NZ_WTLC01000061.1:0-18233 GCF_011378875.1 Pseudoalteromonas sp. Z9A5 | reverse complement strand
TGCTCAGTGACTACTGGCGCTTCAACTTTAGCTGGCTGCTCAGTTACAACTGGGGCTTCAACTTTAGCTGGTTGCTCAGTGACTACTGGTGTTTCAACTTTAGCTGGCTGCTCAGTTTGTGCTTGTACTTCAACTTTAGCTAAGTCTTCAACAGCAATTGCTTGCTCAACTTGTTGAGATGCATTAACAACTGTTTCTTCAGACTTTGCTTTAAGTTCAGCTTCATACTCTGCAGCGGCTTGGTCAGCAACTGGCACGAATGCAGGAGCTTCATCTGACTTAGCTTCATTGCCTTCACCTTCAGGGCGACGACGACGTTGTCCTGATGCACGAAGATGACGAGGAGAACGACGAGAACGTGTACGCGTTTGTTCTTGATCGTCTTCAGTCGTTACTATTTCATCGTTAGATTCAACCGCGACTACTTCTTCTTTAATATGTGCTGCTTTCTCTGCAGGAGCTTGCGTTTGTTTTTCTACAACAGGTGCTTGCTCTTGAGCTTGTGGTTTCTCATCATTAACCACAGCTTGCTCAGTCGTTTGATCAGCTACTTTTACTTGCTCAGCATTTTCGTCTTGTAAACGTACTTTTTTACGTAAATTACGACGTTGGCGACGAACTTTAGGTTTTTGTTCCTTAGGCTCTTGTGCCGGAGCTGGTTTAGAATCAACTGCAACTTTTTCAGTTGTTTCTACCTTCGCAGGTACTTCTGATTTTACTTGCTCTTTATCTTCGCTTTTATGCTCAGGTCGCTTACGTGAATTAGGATTACGACGACGCTTATTGCGGTTTTCGCTTCTCTCTTGGTTCTCGTTTGTTACTGCAGGAGAATCAGTTTTAACTTCATCTTCGTTAGTAGTGCGTTCAACACGTGGTTTAGAGCGAGGATTATTACGACGACGTTGATTGTTATTACGACGACGATTATCGTTACCACGGCTCTTATTGCGAGCGTCTTGTTCTTGCTGTTCTTTATCAGCAGCTTCTTTTTTCTCTTCTACGGTTTCGCTAGCAAATAACGATTTAAACCATTTAGCAATAGCTTCAAATAATCCACTTTCAGCTTTCACTTCAACAACAGGAGCTTTAGCTACTGGCGCGGCTTGTGGAGCTGGCGTAGAAGGCATAACAACACCTTTTAGCATTGGCTCTTCACGAACCTGTGCTACTGGCGATTTAGACATTTCATATGCTTCAGGCTCTGGAGCAACAACTTGTTCATAGCTCACAGTTTCAAGAGTTTCGTCTTTACGCAAGCGCATTACTTCATAGTGTGGCGTTTCCATGTGCTGATTAGGAATAATCACTATGTCACAGCTATGCTGTTTTTCCATGCGCTGAACACTACGGCGTTGCTCATTTAATAAATAAGCGGCAACAGCAACAGGCACTTGAGCATTTACTTGTGTTGTGTTGTCTTTAATTGCTTCTTCTTCAATTAAACGAAGTATAGAAAGAGCAATTGATTCGTTAGAACGAATAGTACCTTGACCGCTACAACGAGGGCATGGTCCTTGGCTTGCTTCACCTAATGAAGGGCGCAGGCGCTGGCGCGACATTTCAAGTAAACCAAAACGAGATATTTTACCAATTTGTACACGAGCGCGATCTGGGCGAACTGCATCTTTTAAACGGTTTTCTACTTCACGCTGATGGCGTGGAGGAGTCATATCGATAAAGTCGATAACAATTAAACCACCTAAATCACGTAGACGTAATTGACGTGCAATTTCATCTGCTGCTTCTAGGTTGGTGTTAAGTGCTGTTTCTTCAATATCGCCGCCTTTAGTTGCCTTAGACGAGTTGATATCGATAGAAGTAAGTGCTTCAGTTGGGTCAATTACAATTGAACCACCTGACGGTAAGCGTACTTCACGTTGGAACGCAGACTCAATTTGACTTTCAATTTGGTAATGCGTAAATAATGGTGTGTCGCCTTGATAAAGTTTAACACGGCTCATGAAGTCAGGACGAAAGCGTTCAATATGTGCTTGCGCTTCTTCAAATACTCGTGGTTTATCAATTAAAATTTCACCAATATCACGACGTAAATAATCGCGAATTGCGCGGAATATTACGTTACTTTCTTGGTGGATTAAAAACGGTGCTTTAGCACTTTCAGCAGCAAGTCTTATTGCTTCCCAATGTACTAGTAACGCTTTTAAATCGTAGTTTAGTTCTTCAAATGATTTACCAACACCAGCAGTACGAACAATTAAGCCCATACCTTTAGGTAGCTCTAAACGACCAAGTGCTTCTTTAAGCTCTGTACGTTCATCACCTTCAATGCGTCGAGAAATACCGCCAGCACGTGGGTTGTTAGGCATAAGTACTAAGTAACTACCTGCAACACTAATAAAGGTAGTTAAAGCTGCGCCTTTTTGGCCACGCTCTTCTTTATCTACTTGAACTATTACTTCTTGACCTTCTTTGATCACGTCACGAATATTTGGACGACCGTGGAAAGTGTAACCTGCAGGGAAGTAAGTACGGGCAATTTCTTTTAAAGGAAGGAAACCATGACGATCAGCACCATATTCTACAAATGCTGCTTCAAGAGATGGTTCAATACGCGTGATTTTACCTTTATAAATATTAGCTTTTTTCTGTTCGTGACCTGGGCTTTCTATATCTAAATCATATAGGCGCTGGCCGTCAACCAGTGCTACACGCATTTCTTCTTGCTGCGTTGCATTGATTAGCATACGTTTCATATTATTACTCTACTAGTTTATGTCTCTGACATGACGATGTTTTCTCGCCTGTTCAGTTGTTCCTATTTTTAGAATGTGCAGCCTCACGACTGGGTCTTTAACGGAACGGCTCTGTATTTCCGTATGCAGTATTTTAAATGGTGGCAAACAATAGTGCGTAGTCACGCTATTAAATTCTTAATGGTGTAAAAGTGTCGGCTTTTCAGCTGCATTACACGTTTACCCAGAAGTCGGCCTGTCATATTAATCTTACTAAATATCATTCATATTAGGCGCGTAGGGCTCATTAAATCGTAAGCAATACACATACTTCATGTATCGCTAGTATTCGGTTTATGAGCAGTAGTCGCTGCCGATGTTAATGAACGCTTATTTTTTAGATTTTTTTAGTTCTAAATAAGCTGCTATACGGCACTACAATAATTGAGCAAATGCTGAACGACGTGTTTTTACGTCGCCACTATCAGACAAATTATCTGTTCATTGCTTTTTCTATCACATTAAAAATCGCTTCATGTTCAAACTTAACTTGCAATATATTACGCGCATTGCCGTTAATTGATCGCACGTGTTGACTAGGTATGTATAAAAGCTTTGGAAAACTTAACTCGGATCTGTATGATCGGCTACCCAGAATGTGCATCACGAATGTTTTAATGTGTTAAAAAGCACCGTTGTTATTTGCAAATATTAAATATTTGCGCTGCTGATTATCCCACTATTATTACAGTGTTAGCAACTAAATTATTTTACTTAAATTAGTGATTAGGCAATGTCAGAAAAAAACGACTTACAAGTAACTTATGTCACGATCAACGAAGACCATTTAGGTCAGCGAATTGATAACTTTCTTATTACCCATTTAAAAGGGGTGCCTAAAAGCGCTATTTATAAACTTTTACGAAAAGGCGAGGTACGCGTTAATAAAAAACGTATTAAGCCTGTATATAAACTGCAGCTTGAAGATGTTATTCGTATAGCGCCAATTAGAGTGGCTGAACGCGAAGAATTTGTACCAGCAAAACTTGATAAAGTAACACGCCTTGAAAATGATATTTTATTTGAAGATAAGTATCTTATTGTAATCAATAAACCATCAGGTATGGCAGTTCATGGCGGCAGTGGTTTAAGCTACGGCTTAATCGAAGCATTGCGCGTACTACGCCCTGAAGAACGTAGTTTAGAGCTTGTACATAGACTTGACCGTGATACATCGGGTTGTTTATTAATTTCTAAACGTCGCTCAGTACTGACAGCTTTACATGAACAGCTACGTGAAAAAACCATGGAAAAAAACTATTGGGCGTTAGTTAGCGGTCAATGGGATGGTAAAACTAAAAATGTAACCGAAGGGCTACGAAAAAACACACTTAAGTCGGGTGAGCGTGTGGTACGTGTTGATAATGTTGAAGGTAAACCGTCACATACTCGTTTTAAAGTACTTGAGCGTTTTGACGATTGCTCACTTGTACAAGCATCACCGGTTACAGGTCGTACGCATCAAATTCGTGTGCACACACAATGTAAAGGTCATGCTATTGCGTGCGATGATAAATATGGTGAACAAGAATTTGATGATTCAATGCGTAAAGTTGGTTTAAATCGTTTATTTTTACACGCACACGATTTAAGTTTTTATCATCCAAAAAATGAAACAACTATGCGAGTAGAAGCACCACTTGATAAAGCATTGAGTAGTTGCTTGCTTAAATTACGTGCTAGTAAAGCGTGATAAGTAATAAATCAGTCAAAAAGTACAAACTTGTCATTTTTGACTGGGACGGCACCGTTATGGATTCAATTACTAAAATAGTAAATTGTATTCGTAGTAGTGCCGTTGCACTTAATATTGTGCCGCCTAGCGATGAAGTAATTAAAAGCATTATTGGTATGTCGCTTGAAAAAGCAATTGACGTTTTATTTCCTGATAATGCAGCGCAGCACCAAGCGTTAATTTCAGGCTATAAATATCAATACAGTGTAGATACGACTCCCACTCCCGTATTTGCTAATGTTGCCAGCGTTTTAAATACTTTAAAAGAGCAGGGCATTATTTTAGCGGTTGCAACAGGTAAAGGTAGGGGTGGGTTAGAGCGTTTACTTGAACAAAGTCAATTACGTCATTTTTTTAGTGCAACGCGTACAAGCGATGAAGCGCAATCAAAGCCTTCTCCAGATATGTTGTATCAATTGCTTGAAGAACTTGGCATAAGCGCTAATGACGCTGTAATGATTGGTGATACTCAAATAGACATGACCATGGCAAAAGCTGCTGGCATGGATAGAATTGGCGTAACAATGGGTGTACACAACGCACAGCAGCTAAATAAGCTTAGCCCTGTTGCAACGGTAGATAATTATCTACAGCTGCAACACGTGTTAATTGGCTAGCTTTGTAATTAAAATTTGTTTTGGGCAGCTAATACATCTAAACCAAACTCAGCCAGCAATTGGCTGAGTTTAATTAATGGTAAACCAATTAAACTATTTGGATCGTCCCCAGTTAATTTTTCAAACAAGCAAATACCCAACCCTTCACTTTTAAAACTACCTGCGCAGTTGTAAGGTTGTTCTGCATCGCAATAAGCACTAATTTGTGCGTCACTTAGGGTTTTAAAAGTAACATTAAAGGGTTCAACACACGTTTTTTTATTACCAGTTACAATATCGTAAACACATAAACCCGTTAAAAATGTTACAGTATGCCCGCTAAATAAATTTAGTTGTTTTACGGCATTCTGTTTATTATGCGGTTTACCTAAAATTTGATTATTAAATACTGCGACCTGGTCTGATCCAATAGCTAAACCTTTGTTAAAGTGCTTATTTGCTACTGAAGCTTTTAATTCACTTAAACGCTTAACCAGCTCTGTGGGTGTTTCGCCTTCAAGTGCTGATTCGTCAACATCTGGTGAAAACGTATCAAATGGTAAATTAAATTTTTGTAATAAAGACTGCCTAAAAGGTGAGCTTGACGCTAAAATAAGTGGGTACTTCACGGATTTTTTCCTATGATAAATCAGATTGAGTTAGGATAAATCAGATCCGTAAGTAAAACACGTTAAAAACCACGTAAAAATGGTTTTTTACTTTGACTAACAAACTAACTATCTATATGATGCAGCCCCTATGCAAAAGGTGAAAATTCCCATCACTCTTCATCCAGGCAAAGCAGCGCAGCACCGTTTAAAGTATGACGGAATTGTACCGCTTGAAAAACTTACTCGTTTAGAGAAAGTTGTGCAGGAAGAAGTAGGTGAAATAGCGGTAAAAATTCATTGCAAAAACGATGATCAAGGTTTCGTTGTGATTAGAGGCAATTTGTCCACACACGTAACTGTCACTTGTCAACGTTGTAATGGTGATTTAGGGTTGGATTTGGTTCAAGACTTTGTATATTCTCCAGTAGGTGAAGACACTGAGTCAGATATTTTTCCAGAAGACTACGATGAAGTAGCGCTTGATGAAAATGGTGAAGTTAACGTTTTTGATTTAATCGAAGACGAACTAATTTTAGCAATTCCATTAGTTGCTACCCACAACGAAGCTTCATGCAGTTATTCAGCAAAGCCTGCCAGCTTTGGTGTTTTAAAGGCGGAAGATGATAAACCTAATCCATTTGATATTTTGAAACAACTTAAGAAAGATTCTTAGGAGAAGACTATGGCTGTACAAAAAAGCAAAAAGTCTCGTGCAAGACGCGGCATGCGCCGTTCACACGATGCGATCAGTGGTCCAACTTTAACTGTAGATCAAACATCTGGTGAGACTCATCGTCGTCACCATGTGACTGCAGATGGTTACTACAAAGGCGTTCAAGTAATTTCTAAATAAGAGATTGCTTTATGCTGAAAGATCTAACCATAGCGTTAGATATGATGGGGGGCGATTACGGCCCCCGTTCATCTATTCCCGCTGCCGTACATGCGGTAAACGTTCATGCCAACTTAACACTCATTTTGTGTGGTAACGAACACGTTATATCTAAAGAACTCGAATCCCTCGATTCTTTATCACATCCAAGATTAATTATTCGCCATTGTAGTGAAATAGTCACTAATGCTTGCGAACCTTCAATTGCTGTACGTTCAAAAAAAGATTCATCTATGCGTGTTGCCCTCGATTTGGTTAAATCGGGCGAAGCTCAAGCATGCGTAAGTTCTGGTAACACGGGTGCGTTATTTTTTATGGCTCACTATGTTTTAAAAATGCTACCAGGCGTTAAACGTGCCGCACTTATATCAGCTGTGCCTACTGAAGGTAAAAACCCAGTATATCTTCTAGATTTAGGCGCTAACGTGCACTGCGATGCCGAAATACTGTATCAGTTTGGCATTATGGGCTCAGTAGTTGCCGGTCAAGCATTGGGTTGTAACAACCCCAAAGTGAGTTTATTAAATATTGGTTCTGAAGACATAAAAGGTCATGAAGGCATTAAGCAAGCTGCGCAACTAATGCAACAAAGCCCTCATATAAATTATGTTGGTTACAGTGAAGGTAGTGACATTTTTACAGGCAAAGCCGATGTAATTGTATGCGAAGGCTTTGTAGGTAATGTAGCGCTCAAAACATGCGAAGGCATAGCAAAACTTATTATGAATAAGTTTACAGCAGCACTCGAAAAGCACCTTCTTTATAAATGTATGGCCTTTATACTTCGCCCAATCATAAAAAAACTCTATAAAAAGGTGAACCCCGACCAGTATAACGGTGCAAGTCTGGTAGGATTGCGCGGTATTGTCGTTAAAAGCCATGGGAATGCCTCAGCTAAGGCATTTCAAGCAGCGATCGATGAAGCGGTAAAAGAAGTTGAACGTCAACTTCCTGATAAAATAGCCGCAATTTTCGAAAAAACACATTCCGAAAACACGGCGGTTAATCAATAATTGATGTGCCGTGTTTTACAATAATATTTATTTGTTTAATTAAAAAGAGCAAAGTATGGCACAACAAATTGCACTTCTATTCCCAGGTCAAGGCTCACAAAGCGTTGGTATGTTACAAGAGTTACTAGAAAGCTCAGACATTGTTAAAGCAACGTTTGGCGAAGCGTCTGATGCATTAGGCTACGATCTCGCTGAGTTAGTACTTAATGGTCCAGAAGAAAAACTTAATGAAACACATCGTACTCAACCTGCATTATTAACGGCAAGTGTTGCTATTTATCGTCATTGGTTAGCAGCAAACCCTGATACAGATGTTGTTATGGCTGGCCACAGCTTAGGTGAATACTCTGCATTAGTATGCAGTGATGTTATTAGCTTGAGCGAAGCTGTTAAGCTTGTCGAAAATCGTGGTTTATACATGCAAGAGGCAGTACCAGCAGGTGTTGGTTCAATGGCTGCTATCATTGGTTTAGGTGATGCTGAAATTCAAGCTGCGTGCGATGCATCAGCACAAGGTGAGGTTGTTTCTCCAGTAAATTACAACTCGCCTGGTCAAGTTGTTATTGCAGGGCATAAAGCTGCAGTAGATAGAGCATCACAAGCATGTAAAGATGCAGGCGCTAAACGTGCGTTACCTCTTTCTGTAAGCGTGCCTTCACATTGTGAGTTAATGAAACCGGCTGCTGAAAAACTTGCAGCAGATTTAGCCGCTTTAACATTTAATACACCTAAGTGTGATGTAATTAATAATGTAGACGTGAAAGCTGAAGCAGCAGCTGATGCGATTAAAGAAGCATTAGTACGCCAATTATACAGCCCAGTACGCTGGACAGAAACAGTGCAAGCACTTGTTGCACAAGGTATTACGCAAAGTTACGAATTTGGTCCAGGTAAAGTATTAACTGGTCTTGCAAAACGAATTGATAAAGCAATGATTTGTGGCTCAGTAAACGACTGTGCTTCAATTGATGCAGCTAAATAAGAGTATATAAAATGTCTAACTTATTTTCTTTAGAGGGCAAAGTTGTCCTAATTACTGGCGCTAGCCGTGGTATTGGTAAAGCAATTGCAACAACTTTAATTGCACAAGGCGCGAAAGTAGCTGGTACAGCGACGAGTGAGTCTGGTGCAGCTAAAATTAGCGAATACCTAGGTGATAGCGGTAAAGGTTACGCATTAAATGTAACCGATGCTGCTTCTATAGAAGCAACTTTAGCAGCAATTAAAGCTGATTTAGGCGATATTGACGTACTTGTAAACAACGCAGGTATTACACGCGATAATTTATTAATGCGTATGAAAGATGATGAGTGGAATGATATTATCGACACCAACTTAAGCTCAATCTTCCGCTTATCTAAAGCAGTATTACGACCAATGATGAAGAAAAGAAACGGTCGTATTATCAACATAGGCTCAGTAGTGGGCACTATGGGCAATGCAGGTCAAGCTAACTATGCAGCTGCAAAAGCAGGTGTTATTGGCTTTTCTAAGTCATTAGCTCGTGAAGTTGCATCGCGTGGTATTACAGTAAACGTTGTATCACCTGGTTTTATTCAAACAGATATGACCGATGAGTTAACAGAAGATCAAAAAGCAGCTACACTCGCTAATGTACCAGCAGGACGTTTGGGTCAGCCAGATGAAATTGCTGCTGCAGTTTGTTACCTAGCATCAGATGCTGCTGCTTATGTTTCAGGCGAAACTTTGCATGTAAATGGTGCGATGTACATGGTTTAATCGCCATTTAATTTGCACTGTAACCAAATTAAGTTGAGCAGGGCATCTAAAAAACATTGAATTTTTAGTAAACTTGCTTTAAACATACTTGAAATCGCTGCGAAAATAAGCGATAAAAGATAAAACAAACACTCAGAGGTTTGACCAGACAATTATTTATGGTCAAATCATTGAATCAGAGAATTATGCGGCGTAAACTACGCGGCAATCTGAAAATAACGCATTGGCGTTTTTAATAAAGGAAAGAAGAATGAGCGATATCCAAGAACGCGTAAAGAAAATTATCATCGAACAGCTAGGTGTTAAAGAAGAAGAAGTTAAAAACGAATCTTCTTTCGTAGATGACCTAGGTGCAGATTCTCTTGATACTGTTGAACTAGTTATGGCTCTTGAAGAAGAGTTTGATACTGAGATCCCAGATGAAGAAGCTGAAAAGATCACTACAGTACAAACTGCAATCGATTACGTTACAGCTCACGCTGAGTAATTAATCGCAAATTAAGGGCAGCATTCGCTGCCCTTAATTTATATATCCAAACCACCTCAAAGTACACGATCCGAAACCCAAACCTTAACGTCCAATTTTAACTAACAATTATTTTTGCGTGTGTTATGCGTTTTTAATCTATTTTGGGACTAGCACTTTGAGGTAGCTTGGGTATGATCACATACTTATAAAAATAATCCCTTATTGGAGGCAAACCGTGGCTAAACGTCGAGTTGTCGTAACTGGCTTAGGAATGTTGACGCCGCTAGGTAATGATGTGCAATCAACCTGGCAAGGCTTATTAGATGGTAAAAGTGGTATTCAAACAATAACTCACTTTGATACATCAAAATTTGGTACAAAGTTCGCTGGTTTAATTAACGACTTTGATGCATCGGCATACATGCAACCTAAAGATGCTAAAAAAATGGATTTATTTATCCAATATGGCATTGCAGCAGGTGTACAAGCCTTTCAAGATTCTGGTCTAGAAGTAACTGAGCAAAATGCAACACGTATTGGTGTAGCGGTAGGCTCTGGTATTGGTGGATTAACACTTATTGAAGAAAACCACATTAAACTATTAAATAGTGGTCCACGTAAGTTATCGCCGTTCTATGTACCATCAACCATTATTAATATGATCTCTGGTCATTTATCAATAATGCATGGGCTTCGTGGTCCAAATATATCTATTGTTACCGCGTGTACAACTGGTTTGCACAACATAGGTCATGCTGCACGTATGATTGCTTATGGTGATGCAGATGCAATGGTTGCCGGCGGTGCAGAAAAAGCCTGTACTCCAATTGGTATGGGTGGTTTTAATGCAGCACGCGCACTATCGACACGTAACGACGATCCACAAGCGGCTTCTCGCCCTTGGGATAAAGACCGCGACGGTTTTGTATTGTCGGATGGTGCTGGCGTTGTTGTTGTTGAAGAATATGAACATGCTAAAGCACGTGGCGCTAAAATTTATGCAGAGCTAGTAGGTTTTGGCATGAGTGGCGATGCTTACCACATGACATCTCCACCGGAAGATGGTGCTGGTGCAGCGCTTGCAATGGAAAACGCATTAAACGATGCGCAAGTAAATGCAGAGCAAGTGGGCTACATTAATGCACACGGTACATCTACAAATGCTGGCGACAAAGCAGAAACCTCAGCGGTTAAATCTATATTTGGCAATGCAGCAAAAGATGTAATGGTTGGTTCGTCTAAGTCAATGATGGGTCACTTACTCGGCGCTGCTGGTTCGGTAGAGTCTATTATTTCGATTTTATCGCTAACAGACCAAAAAGTGTCGCCAACTATTAACCTTGATAATCCTGATGAAGGGTGTGATTTAGATTACATTGCTCACACCGCACGTGATGCAAAGTTAGACTTTGCGCTATGTAACTCGTTTGGTTTTGGTGGTACTAATGGCTCGTTGCTATTTAAAAAGGTATAATCTTTTTTAACAACGAATCAAATTATAAGAGCTCAGTTGTTTAACTGGGCTTTTTTTATATGCATAAAACAATAAAGCACACACAAACAATTATCGTAGCGGGAAAAAGTAGCGTTATAAGTACATCCGATCGTGGTTTAAACTATGGTGACGGCTTTTTTACAACCGCAAAAGTAGTCAGCGGGCAAGTACAGCACTGGTCATATCATAAGGCACGTTTAGCTGAGTGCGCAGCACGATTGGGTTTTCCTCAAATAGATTTTAATAATCTTGAAAAGCATATTACTAAGCAAATAGCAGAGCAAACACTCAGTGTACTAAAAATTGTAATTACACGAGGAGAAGGCGGGCGTGGCTATGGTTTACCTAGTGAATATAATTTAACTATTGTAGTAAGTGTTTTAGATTACCCAAAAAATTACAAGACACTTTCTCATATGGGTTTAAGCCTTAATGTTAGTCCTATTAAATTAGCCTCTCAACCATTACTTGCAGGGCTTAAAACTCTAAACCGCCTTGAACAAGTATTGATAAAAAAAGCAATGCAAACACAAGATTGCGACGATGTACTTGTGCTCGATTACAACAATAATGTGATAGAAGCGTCTGCGGCAAATATTTTTGCCATTAAGCATAATAAATTATTTACGCCACAGCTTGATGAGTGCGGTATAAAGGGTGTTTATCTACAATCGTTATGTGATAAATTACCCGTTGAATTTAAGCGTGTTGGTGTGGATGAGTTAATCAATGCAGATGCGGTTTTTGTATGCAACAGCTTAATGGGTGCAGTGCCTGTACGTAGCATAGAACAGCACATATTTAATGTTAAGCAGAGCCAGTTATTATTAAACGAATTATTAGCCAAGGAGGCTAAGTGTTAAAAGTTATTTTATCGGTATTATTGTTAGCGCTTATTACAACCGCAATTGGGTATCAGCAAATACAATCAACAATAAACAGCCCATTACAGGTAGCAAATAGCACGCAATTTGAAGTCAAACATGGCACTGGCTTTAATCAGTTATGTCGTCAATGGCAAGCAAATAAATGGGTGGAAGACTGTTGGCGCTACCAAGTTATTGCAAAGCTAGACCCAACCCTTACCGATTTAAAAGCAGGACTTTACGAGCTTAATAACGATAGTGTTATCGAAAATATTAAAAAAATAAACCAAGGTCAGCAAGTAAACTTTATTTTTACTATAATTGAAGGTCAATCGCTTCGTGATATATTGACCGTAATTAAAAGCGCCAGTAATTTACAAAACGATTTAAAGGTAGATAAATTAAGTGAGCAACTACTAGGAAATAACTCAAACCTAGAAGGTTGGTTGTTTCCAGATACGTATCATTATCATAATAACGATACAGCAAGTAGTGTACTAAAACGTGCAGTTCAAAAAATGCAGCTAACGTTAAGTAATGCGTGGGAGCAACGAGCTGCTGATTTACCGTACAAAACAGCATACGAAGCTTTAATAATGGCATCGATTATAGAAAAAGAAACAGGCCTTGCAAGCGAGCGCCCGTTAATTGCTTCTGCATTTGTAAACCGATTAAACACTAATATGCGTCTTCAAACCGACCCTACCGTAATATATGGCTTAGGAGAGGGGTTTGATGGCGATATTAAACGTAAAGATTTACGTGATTACACACCCTATAATACGTACCGTATTAATGGTTTACCGCCAACACCTATTGCTATGCCGTCAAAAGCCGCTATTTTAGCTGCTGTTAATCCGCCGCAAACGCAATACGTTTATTTTGTATCAAAAGGCGATGGCAGCCACCAATTTTCGACCACATTAAAACAACATAATGCGGCAGTTAACACATACATATTAAATAAAAAGAACTAACTCTTTTATGAAACCAAAATTTATAGTAATTGAAGGCCTAGAAGGCGCAGGTAAATCGACAGCTATTTCGTTATGCCAAGATTTTTTAAATAAAAAGCATATCGACTTTATTAATGTACGCGAACCAGGTGGAACACCACTGGCCGAGTCGCTACGTACTCTAGTAAAAGCTGAGCACGAAGAAGAAATAGCATTCGAGACTGAGCTTTTAATTATGTACGCCGCACGTTCGCAATTAATGCATAACGTAATTAACCCAGCACTTGAGCAAGGTAAGTGGATACTTGCTGATCGCCATGACTTATCGTCTCAGGCGTATCAGGGCGGTGGGCGCGGTATTAGTTCAAATACATTAGCTTCGCTATCCTCAATGGTATTAAAAGGATTAAAGCCCGATTTAACTATTTACCTTGATATTGACCCTGTTATTGGTCTTGAGCGTGCAAAAGGACGTGGTGAGCTAGATCGAATAGAGCAAGAAGCTATCGAGTTTTTTCAGCGAACACGTATGCGCTACGTAGAGCTTGCAAATGACGATTCATCAATTAAAACTGTAGATGCAAATCAAGACATAGACAAAGTACACCGCGATATAACCCATGTATTACGCACGTTTTTTGACGGATTAAAATAACATGGCATTGCCTTGGTTACATGATGTACAGCAACGCTTAGCACAAAGCTTTCGTGGTCAGCGTTTTCATCATGCACAACTATTTTGTGGACCGACGGGTGTAGGTAAATTTGAACTGAGCGATCAGTTAGCAAATGCATTACTGTGTCAAAATACAGTAGAGCGCTTAACTGTACCAAACAGTATTTTATCGCCTTGTGGACAATGTAAAAGCTGCTTGTTAACACTTGCTGGTACTCACCCCGACAAACGATTAACGCAAGTCGACGGGCAAAGCATAGGCGTAGATGATATACGCGGTATTAGTGATTTTATGAATCACTCAGCAGCACAAAATGGTAATAAAGTCGTTATTATCGAAAACTGCGAAAAAATGACTACAGCCGCAGCAAATGCACTTTTAAAAACATTAGAAGAGCCAAGTAATAGCCGATTTTTAATATTAACGACAAGCCAACCAGCACAGCTACCAGCCACTATTTTAAGTCGTTGCGCTAAAACCGATGTAAAAGTAACAAATATCGAACTTGCACAACAATGGCTTGAGTCGTTACAGATTACAGGTTACAACTGGTTACCGCTTTTTTACAGCCAACCATTGCAAGTAAAGCAATGGCAAGAACAAAATCAGCTCGAAAGCATTGATACACTTTATAAATTTGCAACTGGGTTTAAACAAAGCCATAATTTTAAAGCGTTAGTCGATATAATAAATAAACAGCCTGAACTTGTTCGTATATTTACATTATTTTTAAGCGAACAATTAAAGCAACAACTTATGCAAGGCATGAGTTTTGACGCTTATCAAATTGCACAACAAGCTCTGAGTGAGTTTTTACAAAATAACACTAAAATACTCGGGCTTAATTTACCACTCGCGGTGTCGCGACTAGCTTACACACTACGAAACACTTAAAAGGACTAAACATGCAAGAGCTCTTAGTAGATATAGACGACCTAGACGAATTGTACCGTTGTTACATGCCTTACATAAAAAAAGGTGGCTTGTTTGTACGTACAAATATGCGCTATGAAGTAGGGCACTCATTGGCTTTACGTGTAACGCTCCCCGATGCCCTAGAAGATGACGTAGTAACAGGTAAAGTTGCTTGGATCACTCCACAAGGTGCACAAAGTTCTAACCCGCCGGGTATTGGTATTAGCTTTTTAGATGACAAAACAAACCTAAACGCTAAGATCGAAAAACTACTAGGGACTATGTTAAACTCTGGTAATCCAACTTATACCATGTAGTAAGCATTAATTGTGATTGTAGATTCTCATTGCCATTTAGACCGTCTTGATTTTGATAAACTTGATTTAAACCTCGACCAAGTGCTAGATAACGCACGTGCAAAAAAGGTTGAACACTTTTTATGTGTAAGTGTAACCCTTGATCAGTTCCCAAGTATGCTTGATAAAATTAAGCATTACGACGATGTATCAGCCTCATGTGGCGTGCATCCACTTGATCAAAAAGATGCGCTTAACAAGCAACAGTTAATCGACCTAGCTTCTCACGAAAAAGTAGTCGCCATTGGCGAAACAGGTCTGGATTATTATTACTCACAAGATACCCACGCAGTGCAACAAGCCAGCTTTGTTGGGCACATAGAAGTAGCTAACGAATTACAGAAACCGTTAATAATTCATACCCGCGATGCGCGTGCAGACACCATTAACTTAATGCGTGAGCACAAAGCAGAAAACTGTGGTGGTGTACTACATTGTTTTACCGAAGATTGGGATATGGCTAAAAAAGCGATTGATATGGGCTTTTATATTTCTATTTCGGGCATTGTTACTTTTAAAAATGCAGTAGAGCTAAAAGAAGTTGTAAAGCAAATACCGCTTGATCGCCTACTAATAGAAACAGATTCACCTTATTTAGCGCCAGTCCCGTACCGTGGTAAAACTAATCAGCCAGCTTATGTAGAAGATGTTGCTTATTACATTAGCGAGTTAAAGGGCATTAGTTTTAATGAACTTGCAAAAGCAACCACCGACAATTTTTATTCTTTATTTAAATTAGCAGCTAAAGGCTAAAAAATGACAACTCACACGGCGCAACTTCCTGTTTTACTAATGGGACCAATGGTGCGCCGTGCAGAGCAAACCGGTATGTGTATTCAGTTTGCAACATCTGAGTCTGCAAATTGTCGTGTAGAGCTTATAAACCACGAATGCTATAGCGAACAACAAAGCATTACACTGGGTAAGCATTTACATCTTCATTTTATAATCATTAAGCCTATAAATAATCAGTTTCCGCTTGATAGCTTACTTAGTTATTCACTTTTTATTAATGGCAGCGCAATTGACTTATCTCCATGGTGCTTTAGCAACAAGCAAGCTCCCGCATTTGTAATACCTAATAAACTCGATGATATTTTACATGGTTCATGTCGTAATGCGCATCACCCATCAAAAGACAGCTTAGTATCGGCAAGTCATTGGCAAAACACCCAGCGTGGTAATAACAATCAAGGCGCACAATTACTTTTACTCAGTGGGGATCAGGTTTACGCTGATGACGTAGCAGGTCCTATGCTACTTGTTATTCATCAGCTAATTAGCAAGCTCGGTATTTATAAAGAACAACCGCTAGCGCTTACCTTACCAAATGACATAAACGCGCAATTGTATAATCGCCACCACTTTTTACCAAAAACACCTTGGCAAAAACGTCCAAAGTTTGGTGTTGGCTATTGGTTAAGAAAAGATGAACCGCATTTTTCAAGCATAAAAGCCCATAATCATCTTATTCATTTTGAAGAATATGTTGCATTGTACTTACTTAACTTTAGTGCTGCGGCATGGCAATGTGTTGATATAAAAAATACAACTTACCAAAGTAAAAACTCACAAAATCAAATTATTTTTAACGCCGAAAAAACTGCTTTAATTAATTACTCTCAAGGCTTAAAAGAAGTTGAAAAGTTGTTTGCTAACGTATCAACGTTAATGATGTTTGATGATCACGATGTAACTGATGATTGGAACCTTACAGCAGGGTGGGAGCAAGCAATAAATAACAACCCAAGCAGTAAGCGCATAGTAAATAATGGTCTAATCAGCTATTGGTTGTTTCAGGGCATGGGTAACGATGCACTAACAAAAACCAGTGTATTAGTTACCCCGTTTAAAGAAAGCCTAGCAGCTAATAATATTTGGGAGTTAAAAGCGTTTGATAAACCGTTAAACGATTTTAACGACTGGCATTACGAACTAACTACAACACCAAAAGTGGTGGTTTTAGATACACGTACACACCGTTGGCGTAATGAGAAAAACTTTAACGAACCTTCCGGTTTACTAGATTGGAAACGCCTCACAGAGCTGGAGGCGAGCCTATTAAGCCACAATCAAGTTATTATTGTATCGCCTGCTCCTGTATTTGGTGTTAAATCAATAGAAGCAATTCAGGCACTTTTTAATATGTGTGGTCAGCCATTAATGGTCGATGTAGAAAACTGGATGGCACATGAAGGTTCTGCCAAAAAATTACTCGACACATTTAGACGAACAGACACCCCAAACGAAACCCTTATTTTATCAGGGGATGTACATTACTCGTTTTGTTTTTCTGTGCAAAAACGTTTTGGCGATCACCCCAATCGAATTTGGCAGCTTACCGCCAGTGGGATCAAAAACGAATTCCCGCGTAAATTAATAAACATTCTCGATAAGCTCGACTCAATATTGTATGGACCAAAAAGTCCACTTAACTTTTTTACTAAACGCTGGCACATGGAAGTAGATAAACATAAAACAATTGGTGAAGGGCAAAAGTATTTAGTGAGTGACTCAGCTATTAGTTTAATAACGTTAGAACAAGGTAATTTAGCCCGCTACCAGTTAATACATGGCGATGGGCATTTAACTGAGTTTGATTTAGAAGAGCAATAAGTTATTAACTAAAGCAGTTAACTCAAAAACCTACCGCACAAAGATAAGTAAATGATAATAACAAGCTATTAGGCAGTTGTTTTTACCCCTAAAAGCGAAGCCCTTATAATCTCTTTATAAATAGGTCATTAACGGGATTTGCCCGTCACGTAAGCAAACTGTGAGCCTTGTATCTACGAAAAGCCACAAATCTATACTTTGGCGGTAGATGTAGAGCTTGCTCACGTGAAAAGCGTAGCTTTTAATTACTTAAATAAAACACTATTCACAAAGAGAAGTGAAAAAGGAGTAAATGAGAAGACATAAGCCAAGAATAGCTTTAAATTAATATCTTCCTCTAAAAGCGAACCGCCTCATAACCTTTTTGTTCATAAATTACTTTACGGGCTTTGTGCCCGTCACGCAAGCAAGCTTCGCGTCTACAAGTTAAACACACAGCTATACTTTGGCTGTAGATACCATCTCTCATTTTAAGCTTCAAGGTCGTATTTAACTTTCTTGGAGCTTAAACGCTTCTTGGTTTTTTATTACACCAAAACATAT
>NZ_WTLC01000060.1:0-19312 GCF_011378875.1 Pseudoalteromonas sp. Z9A5 | reverse complement strand
AGGTATGCCAGCAAAGCAGAAGAAAGCGATGCGCAGTACAGCTTATCTTGAAAAGGTATTGAATTTATAGTGTTTTTTCATGCTCTTGCCCTGGGTTTATTTTTAACTGTATTATACCAAACCGCAGTAATACTTAATCAATTTGAGAGATTAAATCTGACGCGAATTGGTATAAATAAAGCTTATTTTTGTAGTTTAATACCATTGTAATAGGCATCAAGCGTTGTAATTTTAGTTTGATTTGGTAAATCGGCAAAATCACTTTCAATAAACTTAGTACCGCGTAACTGCACATTTAAACGTGCCGCATTAGGGTTAAGCATTGTTTGCTTGTAGTAGTCTTTTATATCAGCAAGTGTTACTTTTTCAACTTCATCTATTAGCTTTTGCTTAGAATCAAAAGTAAAGTTTTCACGGTACCAATCATTTATAAGCGGGCTCATTTCGTCACTTAAGTTTTTAGGCTGCTCTTTAAGCGATACAAGGGTAGAGTTTTTAAGTTGCCCAAACGTCTCTTCGCTCATGTTATCAAGTTCAACTGCGTACTCTTTTTTAAACTTATCAAAACGAGCTTGTATTTCTTTTGGTCCTTTAACTGGTGTTTGAATATACAAACCAATTGCTGAGTAATCTTCAATTGGGCGAGCTAATGCACCTACTGCGTATGCAAGTTGCTCCTCTGTACGCATTTTATCAAACGCAACTGTTCTAAAGTGGCTTTGTAATACAGCCGCTTCTGCTTTTTGTTTGTAACCCGCAACAGGGTGAACGGTCATATCAACCACCGCTACATCGGCTACATCAATATCTTTTTGCAATACCAGCGTTTCGCCCGGTTGTGGTAACCACGCTTTGCTGCGTGCAAATTCACTGTGTGTATGGTTGTTTGGTAATGTTGCACTTAATTCGTCTGCAATCGCGTCTATATCTTGCTGATTGTAGTTACCGTAACTAAATACGCGTAAATCGTTTTGTGCAAACGTAGCTGTTTTTAATTGCGCTAAGTCGGCAACACTCACTGAGTCAGCGGCTTTAATAAGTGCGTCTGTATCAAAACCACCTGTACGCGTTAGTTTTGAATACTCGCCAAATGCTTGTGCATACGGAAACTGTTTTTGTTGGTTTAGTAAATTACGTTTAAAGCGATCAACTGCTTGGCTAAATGCTTGTGCTGTTTCATCGGCTTTTAATCCGGTTAAAGCTTGTTTAAGCAATACATCTTGTTTATCTGTAAAACCACTCATAGATAAAACAAGACC
The DNA here is from genome assembly GCF_011378875.1 of Pseudoalteromonas sp. Z9A5. Lineage (NCBI taxonomy): Bacteria > Pseudomonadati > Pseudomonadota > Gammaproteobacteria > Alteromonadales > Pseudoalteromonadaceae > Pseudoalteromonas > Pseudoalteromonas sp. Z9A5. The sequence goes on along the minus strand of NZ_WTLC01000060.1, from coordinate 18,053 downwards.
ATTACTTGGCGCAAGGCTTACGCTCATGCCGGCAACGGCCGCTTCAGTACTTAACTGACTTTGTTGAATATTATATAAATCAGCCCAAACAGAATAAAGGACTTCTGCTTTAATATCGTTCAAACCTGGTTGAGTATTTATATAAACTTCAACAAGCCCTTTTGGCTGCTCTGCAAATTTTTGACTTGCTTGGCGCCATACTTTTACACCATTTTTATCGTAAGCAAGTTCTGGGTGTTTTTGCTCTTTAAATGCTTGAGTTTTTATTGCAAAATTTTCAGGCAATAAATTGTTTACAGTTGGTAGTGCTAACTTAAATTCGCTTGGTTTTTTCCAGCTGGCAATCTCTTGTTCGCTAATATCACTGATGCGGTATTTACCGTCGTAAAAGTGTAGTTGTGAGTCTGTCTCTTCTTGCTGCGATACATACCAAATACGAAGAGTATCGGCATTTAACTGCTCAAGTACATTGTTTACAGCGTCAGCGTCAAATTTTGCATAATAATAAGGTGCATTAATAGCGTGATTTAACGGATAGTCTTGCATACTTTGCGTAAGCGAGCTTACATAATTAAACTCATCACCTTTTTCTAAAAACTTAAATTGGTTGTTTAGTGATGTACGAATTTCGTTGAAGTACTTGCTATCAACGCCTTCTTTTTTAATTAGGTCGATGTACTGCATGATAGTTGCAACTATTTCATCACGATTTTTCATGCCTTCATCGGTAAGTTCTACATTCACGTTTAGTGACCCGTAGTTGCCATATTGATTTGGTGCAGCTGAAGCTGAAAGCTGTGCTACCCACCCTTTGTCGCGAAGCAGTTGTGCTGGGCTGCCTGGCATTTCGTTACTTAATAAGTACGCTACAAACCGGTTTGGCTTAAGTGCAAATTCGCTATTATTATTAGCAATGGTGAAATCAAGTTGCAGCTGTTTTACATCTTCATTTGGTGCGTAAAACACACGTTTTCCGCCAGCGTTATCAAAATCAACTTTTGCAGTCACTGTTGGCTTTTCGATATTTTTATTTTTTATATCAGCAAAGTATTTTTGCGCTTTTTGCTCCATTTCAGCAATAGATAGATTTGAAATAAGCGCTACTTTCATAATATTTGAAGAGTAATATTTATTATAAAAATCAACTGTTTCTTTATGAAGTGAGCTACCTTCTTTGTCGCCAAGTGTTTCTAGGTTACCAATTAAAAAACGGTTAGCAGGATGATCGCCCATCATTTTACGCGCGAGTTTAAATTGACCAAAAAAGTCCATTTCGCGGCGCATTGACCACTCTGCGTTTACTGCATTTTTTTCTTTGTCTGTGTATTCAGGGTATAACTTAGGTGCTTTGAAAAAGTCGGCAAAGCGGTCTAGCCCTTCATCAAACGCGTCGTTATTAATTTTAAACATGTAATTAGTAATATCGAGCCAAGTGTATGCATTATGCGCGCCACCATTTTTGGTCATAAAATCAGAATACCCTTTTGTGTCTGGGTAACGATCGGTGCCTAAGAACAGCATATGCTCTAAATAATGCGCCATACCCTGTTGCGACATTGGGTCGTGTAGTAAACCAACACCTACACTCAATGCCGCTGCTGATTTTTCAGCACTTGGATCCGACACTAAAATAACTTCAATGTCGTTTGCCAACTTAAGTGTTTTATATTCGCGGTTATCGTTAGGGCTAACAACTAACGTGTCTGATAGTAAAGAGGCCTGAGGCGCCACAGAAACAGATGATATGTTAGAACAACCACTTAATACGGCTAATGCGATAGCACTAAAACCAATTATTTTTTTCATTTTATTTTCCATTAAAAATCATCGCGCAAAATATAGAGTGCGCCAGTTGAAAGCAATATAGTAAAGCTAAACTAACATTTTAAATTAATGATATGCCACAAAATAACGCTTAATTGTGTAACACATTGTGAAAAACATCTTCATACTCAATTGTAAACTCAAATAAATAAGGAAGATCAATGGAAAAAGTAATAATTTTAGCAATGTTCGTTCAAGTAACTCTCTCACTTATCGTAATGATTATAATGGGGAAAAGACGCTTTGCTGCAGCTAAAAACAAGCAGCTAAATTTAAGCGATTTTAAAACAATGCAATTAGATAACGCTGGCGACACTGTTAGGGTTGCAGATAGAAACTTTTCAAACCAGTTTGAAATACCTGTACTTTTTTTTGCGGGGTGTTTACTTGCACTGCAACTAAATAGTGCCAGTACACTCGTGGCTATATTGGCGTGCATATTTGTAGTATCGCGCATTGTACATAGTGTTATTCATTTAGGTGGGAATAATATACGGGCGCGCTTTAATGTATTTTTACTAGGGTGTATTTGTGTATTTGCATTGTGGCTTGTGATGATATGGCGAATACTTGCTTTTTAAGTAACCGTCTTTTATACATTGGTTTGAAGTAACAATACCAAGTGATAAGCGACGCTAGCCTAGCTACGCCGCTTATAATATTAAGTTTACTTAGTACGTTTTAAACGAGGAAGCACAAGTAAAAAAGCACCTAAAAGCCAAGCAATTCCACCACCCGAACTATCCTCAGAAACCGGTTCTGAAGGTGACGTATCATTATCTATTAACGTGTTTAATGTTACGGTTAAACCTTGTGATGAATTGGGATCGTCATCTAATACCGAAACGCTTTGTATAGAAACTAAGTTAGTGCTGCTGATTGTTACATCGTTGCTTGAACACTGCTCTGACGTAATACCAACAACAGGCGTTTCTCCACAATGAACCAAGGCTGCAATATTATCGAGGGTAACTTGGCTTGCTGCAGTAATTTGTCCAAATACTGTAAATCCACCATTTTGGGTATCTAATTGAGAACTGCCTGCGCTATTATCCGACATATTAAAAAACCATTGGCTTGTAGCGCTATCAGGGTTTCCGCCTAATTTTGCCATCGCAATCGTTCCTTTAACATTCGAAAATACAGGCTCATTAATAATCGCAGGTTTAGTTTCAATAGCATCAAAATCATCTGAAAAAGTAAAACCGCCACCTTGAATAACAAAGTTATTAATTGAGCGATGAATAACAGTTTGATTATACGCTTCGTCATCAATGTAGCTTAAAAAGTTTTCGACTGTATTCGGCGTTTCTTGATCAAATAAATTTATCACAATAATACCTTGGCTAGTTTGCATTTCAACAATAGTTGCAGTGCTTGCAAAGCTCGCAGAGGCTAGTAATGAGCCAAGTAATAGTTTTTTCATGTTACATCCTGTTGTTATATTTATTTGAACGAATTGTTAATTTGCAAGTAGACTAATATCACTTGCCAGATAAATCGATAGCAAAGTGCTAATTGATACAAATTAGACCGTATTGATAACATTTTAATTACATAACTTTATATACCTTTAAGTTATATAAATCTATAGGGTTAAAACCAAATCATCTTTCCTTGTTTAGTGTTTTTGTTACTATCAATCAAAATAATAAAATACGGGTAAAGTTCATGTCAGACACTAAACACACCATTTGCGATTTCGGTTTACACAAAGGCGAGGCTTACACAAAGCTACCAGCAAGCTTTTTAACGTGGATGATAGCTGCTAAACATCAAAAATCTGAGTATGCGAGCAAAGAACTAAAACGCAGGCAGCACGCAGCTACAAACCGCAATTAAACTAAAAATGTAAATAACTACGTTTTTTTAGCGTAAAACTAGTTTAAACTACCCGCTTGATAAATTAAGTAGACCTTAATGAACAGGTATTTTATGCGTATAATTATTTTTTTCTCAGTTATTTTAAGTATCGTTGGGTGCACTTCTGCAACTCAAAACTCCGTCTCCAGCAATTCTTCTACTCAATATTTAACAGTACTTCATACTAATGATAATCACGGACGCTTTTGGCACAATGAAAAAGGCGAGTATGGTATGGCAGCTCGTAAAACGTTAATTGACTCTCTACGTAATGAAGCACAAAAACAAGGTCATGCAGTATTACTACTCTCTGGTGGTGACATAAATACAGGTATTCCTGAGTCCGATTTACAAAAAGCGGAGCCTGACTTTAAAGGTATGTCGTTAATTGGTTACGATGCGATGGCATTAGGTAATCATGAATTTGATAACCCTATTGATGTATTAAAACAGCAGCAAAAATGGGTTAACTTTCCTTTTTTATCAGCAAACATTTTTGAAAAGTCTACTGGTGAACATGCCTTTGATAGCTATAAAATATTCAAAAAGAATGGCTTAACAATCGCTGTTATTGGTTTAACCACTACCGACACAGCTAAAATTGGGAACCCGCAATATATTGGTCATTTAGAGTTTAAAGATCCGGTTGAAATTACAGCAAAATTAGCACAAAAAATTAAAGCTCAATATAATCCAGATATTACTATTGCACTTACACATATGGGTCATTATGTAGATGCTCAGTTTGGTATAAATGCACCTGGCGACGTTACACTTGCTCGCTCACTTCCTGCTCATACATTAGATATGATTATTGGCGGACACTCGCAAGAACCTGTTTGTATGACCGGCAAAAATATTAGCGACGAAAACTTTAAACCCGGTCTTGCTTGTAAACCAGATCAACAAAATGGCACCTACATAATGCAAGCCCATGAATGGGGTAAATATGTTGGTAAAGCTGAATTTAAACTTGAAAATGGTAAATTAACATTATTAGATTACAGACTTATCCCTGTGAACTTATATGTTGATAAAGTACAAACTGATGGTTCTACAAAAGAAGTATTAGCAAACGAGTACATTAAACCAGACCCAAAACTTGAATCTTTTTTAGCGGTATATCAAGCTAAAGGAGCAAAACAAATTGAAGGTAAAATTGGTAATATCGATGCCCGTTTAGAAGGCGACAGAAACAAAGTTCGCTATCAACAAACTAATCTTGCACGCGTTATAATTCAGGCACAAATGGATGTAGTGGGTGCAGACTTTGGATTAATAAGCGGTGGCGGTATTCGTAGTTCTATTGAAGCTGGCGAAGTAAGTTACAAAGATATTTTAAAAGTACATCCTTTTAAAAATCGCATTACTTATATGGATTGGCAAGGCAGCGATTTATGGGATTATTTAAATACAGTAACAAGCTTCCCACCAGATGCTGGTGCTTATTTGCAATATCATAAACTATCGTTTGAACGTAAAAATAATCAGCTAATAAACGTGATGATTAACGGTCAACCGCTAGATAAAAATAAGACTTATAGAATGAGCCTAAATAGCTACAATGCCTCTGGCGGTGATGGCTACCCTGCTCTTACAGATCTTAAAGGATTTGTTAGCACTGACGAAACAGATGCTCAAGCACTACAAGACTTTATATCAAAAAATAGCCCACTTAAAACCGCAGAGTTTACTCCTAAGTAAACGCTAATAAGAAGGAAAGTAACTAATAGCTTAGTTACTTTCCTTTTATATCAATATTTCCTTTATCTATATTCACTAAACCGTAGCTATGTAATCGTGAGCGCGAGCCCTCGCCAAATGCCTTTGGTGGATAGTAAATCTCTTTTTGTTCAGGGTATTCGCTTAACACTTCATCAAGTGCAGCGCGAATCTCACTTAGTGTTTTTTCAAGACTATTATTAAAGTTAGGTCGTTTTCTTACAGTGTGACCTAGTTCAACTAATCGATGAAAATATTTATTTGCTAACTCAACTAGCTCTTCTGGCACATTTTTATTTTGGTTAAGTGCAATATCATTGTTTTCCTTGCAAAACTCCACAAGAGCTAAATAAAAGCAAAGAGGCTTATTAGCCAATGATATAAGTTGCTCGTGCGCATAATTAGTAGAAAGCGTTTTATGGTTAAGATCTATAATGAGCATAAATGGAGCTAGCTCTACAATAGGCTTATTTAACTCAATAGCTTTTAAATCTTTGTTATTATTAGCTAAAATAAGCTTTAGCCACATACTTAAGCTAATACTCAATATAAAAAGCATCAAACAAAAAGCCATATTACTAAGTGTTATAAAATTTGAATTAATATTAAATACAAGTAATACCCGACCATTATTGGCTCGCAAATAATCAATGTGTTGATTAGGCTCTAATTTAATAGATAACCCATTCCCAGGAACAATATGCTCAAGAGATACGCTTTCATCGATTAATACACTGTTTAACTTATTAATATAACTGCGGACCGCATCTTTATTGCCTGAGTGCTTTAATAACTCATTTGATAAATCGAGTAGTGGTAAATCTAGCGCTATTTGTTTTTCTATTTGTATTATTTTTTGTTTAATTACATAGTGTTGTTTTTGATTAACCGATAAATAAAACACTGACGAAAACAGTAAAAATAATATTAGAGTGATAATTGTTGAGTTAAATTTACTCATTATTATCTCCTTTAAAGATTATTTTTTTACTGTCGCAATTCCAATATGGTTTAACATCTTGGTAGTAGTGCAAGGTTTGATCTTTAGACATTTCTAATAGGTGTGTTTGTACCGTACACAATAAATCAGTATTATTTTGCTGCATTTTTAAATACCAACGCGTACCCGACACATTATTACTTAGCGGTGTAATATAGTTTTTTGAAAAACGCTGAGCATCACTTTCTTTCCAAAAGGATGCAATAATATCTACTTTGCCATTGGCAAGTAAATCACGTAACTCGTTATGAGAACGCGCATAGGTGATTTTCAAATTTGCTAAATTTATATTCAATTCTTTAAACGTTTGCTTTGGTAAAATATGCCCTGAGCGGCTTGTAGGGTAATCAAGTAAACCAATTCGTTTATCTAAAAAATACTCTTTAGTCAGTCGTGGTTTTTCTTTAGAGGAAATAAAAAATGCGGTGTAATCAGCAAAACCAACTACAGGCTGATAATTGTAGGTAGACTCAGCTTTAAAAGCTGCCATTATGTTATTTTTCGCTAAAATTAAGTCTGCAATTCCCTTCCCTACAAACTCAAAACTATCTGACGTTCTGTAACCCCAATAACCAATAACAGAGCCATATTGTTTAGCCACAACGTTATCGTCGCATAAGCTTTTAGTTAATATTTTGGCTATTTTTTTTGATTGTGTAAAAACAATTAACTTATCTTTATTTTCGATTGCGGTTGTTTGACACTCTATTGAAGTTTCAATCATGACCGGAAAACGTAGTTCTGCATGGTCTATACTTACCTGCCCCCACAGCCATATAAGCACAAACAACATAAACAAAAATGTAACAAACGATGTTTTATGCAGCAGCATACGTTTAAAATTCAAAGAAAAACCATCCCAAAATATATTATCCGTGCATTTGAACAATTTTACTTACTTATTACAACAAGTAATTTTACTCATTAACGCTAAGCATATGATTTTAAATAACTAATAATAAGAAACTATGAATATTATTGACTCCTTTCTATTAACTACAAAAGTAAGGACAATTGACCGCATAAATTATAATAGCAACATGAAACATTCATTTAGGAAGTTCTAATGCATAACAATTTAAAGCTATCAATAACCTCAGCATTATTAATTAGTGCCGTTTTTACAAGCAATGACACCTATGCATGGGGCCAAAATGGTCATCGTATTGTCGGTAAAATTGCAGAGTTACATTTAAGCGAAACAACAAAAACAACAATACTGCCGTATCTAAATGGTGAGTCACTTGCTCAAATATCAACATGGCCTGATGAAATGCGCTCAGCTCCTGGTGAATTTTGGCAAAAAAAATCATCTCGCTGGCACTATATTAATGCCGCACCAAACCAACCTTTAAGTCTTGATCATTCACATACAAAAACAAAAGAATCGGTGAGTAATATTCTTGAAGGCATTCATTATTCAATGCAAACATTAACTGACGATAATAGCTCTTTAGATGCTAAACAGTTTAGTTTACGTTTTTTAGTTCATTTAGTGGGTGATAGCCATCAACCATTTCATGCAGGTAGAAGCGAAGACAGAGGCGGCAACAGCATAAAGGTTAAGTTTTTTGGTCAAGATACAAATCTTCATAGCCTTTGGGATACAAAGCTTATTGAAAACCAAAACTTATCGTATACCGAGTTTGCACAATTTATTGATACAAATAATAGCGAATTAATTGCTGAGTACTTACAAAGCACGCCAACAATGTGGCTAGAAGAATCTCGTAATTTAGCTAATAAAATTTATAAATCAACAAACGATGAAGTTAGTTATAGCTACATATATGAAAGTACACCAATTATAAAAACTCGCCTTCAACAAGCGGGAATTCGCTTAGCCGGATTACTCAATGCTTTATTTGACCCTTCTGCAAAAGAGTTAGAAACAGCACTTAAAATGAATACTGATACACAAACTGCAAATTAAATTTAAATAACCTACACACGGGAAATCAACATTATGACTAAGCTTCGCCTTTCGAAACTAACTGGAGCGGTAATTTTAGCGCTAGGTGTTTCTACAAGTGCAATGGCTGCAGATACTTCATCTGCAATGCGCGGTAAAATTACTACACCTTCTGGTAATAGTGCTGCAAACGTTAAAATTAAAGTAGTTCACCAACCAACAGGTACTGTAAGTGAACTTACTACAAACGAAAGCGGTACTTTTATCGCAAATGGATTACGTGTAGGTGGTCCTTATACTGTTATTATTGACTCAGACACATTTAATGACACCACGGTTGAAAATATTTTCTTAAACCTTGGTGAAACATATCGTTTAACGTCGCAGTTAGCGCCGTTAAACATTGAAAAGATTGAAGTGTCTGGTTATAAAATTGTTCAGCAATCTGGCGGTTCTAGCAGTACATTTGGTAAAGATACCATTGAAAATATGCCTAGTTTTAATCGTGACATTAAAGATATTGCACGTTTAAACCCGCTTGCTAGCATTAATGGTAACGGCGAGCTTACGTTTGCGGGTAGTAACCCACGTACAAACGGCTTAACAGTTGACGGCATTGGTCAAAATGATGACTTTGGTTTGAATTTTGGTGGTTACCCTACGTCTCAACCACCTGTATCACTTGATGCAATTGAACAAGTGTCTGTAGATGTATCGCCATTTTCGGCTTCAAAAGGTAACTTTGGTGGCGGAACAATAAACGCGGTAACTAAGTCAGGTACCAACGAATTTAAATTCTCTGGTTTTTACGAAATTTCAACACCTGAAATAGCGGGCGATGTTAAAAATATAATTGAAGAAGACGGGCTTGATGAGTTAGGTCATAAAACGTTTTCAACAACAAAAGTTGAGCCAATTAAAACTGAAAAAAGATTCGGTTTCAATGTAGGTGGCGCAATTTTAAAAGACGAACTATTTTACTTTATAAATTATGCCCAGTGGTCAAGCGAGCAAGACCTCGATTACGGTTTTCAAGGTTCTGGCGCGGCAAACGAATTTACAACAACAGAAGCAAACTACAATCGTTTTACTTCTATTTTAAATAATGAATATGGTTTAACCGATTCATTAGCAGGTGCTCCTGAGGACACTAACAAAAACTTATTAGTAAAACTAAGCTGGAATGCAAGCGACGATCATCGCTTAGACTTTACTTACCAATGGCAAGACGATCAGGACGAACGCAACTCAAGCACTGGCGGAAATGAAGTTGTTTTAGTGTCTAACACTTATGCTTATGTAACAAAATTCAATAACTTTGCGACAAAGCTTTATTCTGACTGGAGCGAGAACTTTTCAACAGAAATTGGTGTCTCTTATAAAGATGTTACCTCTGATAGCGCAACTCGCTCTAACTTAGGAAGTATTACTGTAGAAGAAGACGGCAGAAATGGTCCTTATTACAGCTTTGGAACAGATCAGTATCGTCATGCTAATCGCTCTGAAACACAAAATCTAACCTTAACATTAGATGCTACTTATTTAATGGATGAGCATGAAATAAACTTTGGTGCTCAATACGAGTCACTTCGTTTATATAACTTGTTTGCTCAAAACTCGCTTGGTTCATGGAAATTTGATAGCTTTGAAAGCTTTGAAAACCGTGAAGTGGGTGCATATGATTTCTCTTATCAAAATGCATACACCAATGATTCGGCCGATACAGCTTACGACGTAAGACGTAATCAGCTAGCCCTTTACATAGAAGATACTTTTTATGTAGGTGATGATTTAGAAGTAACGGCAGGTGTTCGTTATGAGCGTTTATCGTCAGATGACAAACCAACTCTAAATGAAAATTTTGCTAATACGTATGGCTTTACCAACCAAGAAAACCTTGATGGTATAGACATAATTCTTCCTCGAATTGGCTTTAAATACTATGCAACCGAAGCACTTACTATTAATGGTGGCATTGGTCGTTTCCAAGGTGGTATACCAAACGTTTGGTATAACAACTCATTTCAAAGTGATGGTATAACACTTGTATCAGCGCCTAATAATGTAATAAACGATTACTATGCAAATAATCCAGCAGACATTAACCAAGTGCCTAGTGAAATTCAAAATTCATTAGAACAAGGCGCTGGTAGCGTTGCCTATATTGACCCTGACTTTAAACTGCCTTCAAGTATTCGTACACAAGTAGGTTTTGAATACGAATTTGATTCAGAATTACTAGGTGACGGCTTTAAATGGCAAGCAGAAATTGCTTATCATAAAAAAGAAAATGAAGCGGTATGGCATAACACATCAATTAATCCAATCGGCCTTGCTGCTGACGGTGAGCGTGTTATTAACCAAAGTATATACAGTGGCTCTTTAAGCGATAACGCAGATATAGAAATGACAAACTCATCTGAGGATGGTCGTTCAATTATTATCTCAACTGGTATTGCTAAACAATGGGATAACGGTTTATTTATATCGGCAAGTTATGCTCATCAAGACGTAACAGAATCATCAGCGGGCTCCGCTTCTCAAGCTGAAGGTAACTACAAGCACAATATTACGGTTAACCGTAATGAAGATATTGCGGCTCGTGGCTTTTACGAAGTAGAGCACAGTTTTAAAGTTAACTTAGCTTACAACACTGAATTTTTTACAGGGTACGCAACTAAGTTTAACGTGTACTTTGAACGCCGTTCAGGTCGTCCATTTAGTTACACAATGAATATGTATAAAAACGGTGACTTAGGGGATACAAGTACTTTCTTCTCTAATGGTGCTTACTTACCATATATTCCAACTGGCGCTGATGATGCAAACGTAAATTGGGATGAATCTGGTATTTCTTGGGCTGAATTAGAGCCATTATTAGAACGTGCTGGAATATCTCAGCGTGGTGGTATTTTAGGTAAAAACACCGCAACTCAGCCTTGGGTTACTACTATGGATATAAGCATTAAACAAGAAATCCCTGGTTTTGCTAAAGGTCACTCTGGTGAGGTTTACTTTATGATAGATAACTTCGCAAACTTGTTAAATAGCGACTGGGGTGTTGAAAAGCGCCTAGGATATTCTAACCAAACTATTTATGACTTTAAAGGACTTGATGATCAAGGACGTTACATATTAGACAGTAGTTTTGGCGGCGCTGATGTACGTAACTATTCGCAAATCAACCAATCATCATCTGCATGGCAAGCTAAAGTAGGTGTGAGCTACAAATTTTAAGCCTTAATAGGTAAGTAGTAACACATTAAGTTATTTGTTAACAAAACCCATTGCAAAATTGTAATGGGTTTTTTGCTTTTTACACCCCAATTTCACATTTTTGTCATAAAACCCACGTAATATGTTCCTCGTTATAGAGTTGTTACTCAAAAAACACTCAAATATTCAAAAATAGTACTATTTATTAAAAAAACATTGCAGTTGTATTTTATTTGTAACAAAGAAATGAGGTACACTAGTAACGGATTTTTAATAAGATGAACTTGAACTGTTTATTTTGTTGAAAATTTACAATTTAAAATAAAAATATAAAAAATTTAATGATTAACTACACGGGAAAATTAAATGAAAACTCAACTTCGTAAAACAGCTCTTTCACTTGCTATCGCAGCATGTGTTAGTGTTAGTGGCGCAGCCATAGCAAACGAAACTACGTCTGCAATTAAAGGTCAAATAACAGGACCTAGTGGCAACCCTGCTGCTGGCACAAAAATTACTATTTTACACGTACCTTCAGGCTCAGTAAAAACAACTGAAGTTAACGACGCTGGTTACTTCACAGCTAAAGGTTTACGTGTTGGTGGACCATATAGAGTAATCGTAGATTCTGACATCTATGCAGACCAAGAGTTCAATAATATTATTTTGAACATTGGTAACGATTACCCTGTAAACGCATCGCTTGAGTCAATTTCAAACATTGAACAAATAGTGGTAACAGGCGCGCCAATCAGTGCAATGTCTGGTGGTTCAGGTCCAGCTTCAACATTTACGCTAACAGACCTTGAAAACACTCCTGCAATTAACCGTGATTTAAAAGACATCATTCGAATTGATCCACGTGTAGCAATCGATGATAGCCGCGGTACTATTAACTGTGGTGGTGGTAATCCACGCTTTAACAGCTTAACCCTTGATGGCGTTCGTATGAACGATAACTTCGGTTTAAGCTCAAACGGTTACCCTACTATCCGTGCCCCTTTCTCTTTCGATTCAATTGAGCAAGTAGCTGTTGAACTTGCACCATTTGACGTGCAGTACGGTGGTTTTACATCGTGTAACATCAATGCTGTTACAAAGTCTGGCGGTAATGAAGTACACGGTAGTGTATTCTTCGACTACACTAACGATTCACTAAAAGGTGATAAAATTGAAGGCGAAGACGTTGATAACGGTAGTTACAACGAAAAGCGCTACGGTTTTAATGTTGGCTTACCACTAATAAAAGATTCACTGTTTTTATACACTTCATATGAAAAACTAGAAGGCGTAGCACAATTTAACTACGATCCACTAGGTTCAAGTGTTTCTGCAAGCGATTTAGCGCGTATTCAACAAATAACTCAAGACGTGTATGGCTATAATGCAGGTACTACGCCTCCAAGCGCGCCAGTAGAAGATGAAAAAATCTTAATTAAATTAGATTGGAATATTAATGAAAATCATCGTGCTAACTTAATTTATAACCACAACGATGGCTTTACATTATCTCAGTCTGATACTGGTTCTACACGTCTTTCACTAGATAGTCATTTTTATGAGCAAGGCGCAGAATTAAATTCAATCATTGCTTCGCTTTACTCAGATTGGAGCGATAACTTTTCAACTGAAATTCGCTTAGGTAAATCAGAACTTGACGCACGTTCGGAATCATTAGACGCGGCGAGCAGCTTTGGTGAGTTCCAAATTGATACAGACGATGGCGGTACAGTATATTTAGGTCCAGATGATTCTCGTCAATCAAACGATTTAAACTATGACACAATCACAGCAAAAATTGCGGGTACTTATTACCTAGACCAACATACAATTACTGCAGGGTATGAGTATGAAGAACTAGAAGTATTTAACCAGTTTGTACAACACACGCAAGGTGAGTGGCAATTCGATTCAATTGATGATTACGAAGCCGGTATCGCAAGCGCAATTTTTTACAACAATGCTGCAGGCACAAATGATCCAACTGACGCTGCTGCAAACTTCTCGTATGCGCAACATACTTTTTATGTTCAAGATGAATATAGCTTAACAAATATTGATGCCTCTTTAACGTTTGGTCTTCGTTACGACAAATACACAAGCGATGACAAACCAACGCTAAACCAAAACTACACTGACCGTTACGGATTTAGTAACCAATCTACATTTGATGGCATTGATTTAATTCAACCGCGTGTTGGCTTTGAATGGTATGCAACAGATGCACTAGAAGTACGTGCTGGTGTTGGCTTGTTCTCAGGTGGTAACCCTAACGTTTGGTTGTCTAATTCATACTCAAATGATGGTATTACCAACATTAGTGCAAATCAGTTCGGTGCAATCGACTTATTTGCTGCGTCTAATGCAAACGGTGGCACGCCAGGTTTTGATGTACCGCAATCACAATTTGATGCTGTAGCAGGAGTGCCTATTGGTTCTGGCGATAGCTCTACAAATGCAGTTGACCCAGATTTTGAACTTCCATCAGAATGGAAATATTCAATTGGTGCTACTTACACAACTGAAAACGATTATGTTTATGCTTTAGACTTCTTGTATTCAGACAAACGTAACGCTGCAACGACGATTGATTTAGGTATTACTGCTGCTTTAGATGAAAATGGTGAACCTATAACTACTTTTGATGGTCGTCCTATCCTAGAATCTGTTGAAGGTCGTAGTGGCGATTTACTGCTTACTAATGTTAATGGTGATAGCGGTCAGTCTTCTGTTTTCTCTGCAGCAGTAAGCAAAGCGTTCGATAATGGCATTAGAGTACAACTATCGTATGCTTATACAGATGCTGATGATGTAAACCCAATGACAAGCTCTACAGCGAGCTCTAACTACGGTAACTTAGCAACATCTAATCCGTTAAACCCTGGTGTATCTTCATCTGATTACGAAATCCCACATCGTTTTACATTAAACCTTGGTTATACTCATGAATTCTTTGATGGATATGACACGCGCTTTAATTTATTCGGTGAAGCATATAAAGGCTTACCTTACAGCTTTACATTTGATGGTGATGACGGGGTGTTTGGAGACGTTAACTCAAACCGTTCTCGTCAACTTCTATACGTTCCATTAGTGAACGATCCTAATGTTGTTTACAACATGAGTGCTGACGAAATTAGCGAGTTTAATGACTTCATTGATTCTGAAGGCTTAAAACGTGGTGAAATCTCTGGTCGTAATACGCAAAATTCAGATTGGTTTGTTAAGTTTAACTTTAAGCTAACGCAAGAAGTGCCTGGATTTATGGAAGGTCATAAAGGTGAAGCATTCTTCGTAATTGATAACCTTACTAACTTACTTAACGATGACTGGGGCGTACTTAACAAAGGTCCATTTGTTGGTGCTGAAATGATTAGCGTAGGTACTGATGATCAAGGCCGTTACGTTTATTCAGGTTTCAACCCAAATAATGCAAACACGACAGTTCAGCGTGATGCGTCTTTATGGGAACTACGTGTAGGTGTTCGTTACACGTTCTAATTTAACATGTTAAATTAGTAATAGTTTATAAGCCCATCTTTTGATGGGCTTTTTTATTGCTGTAATTTACTTTTTAGCTTATCAAAAATATTGTTTAACACTGCGTATTCTTCATCATTTAAAGCACTCAGTAATTGCTTTTCCCAATTAAGTGCATCGGGTGCTATTTGTTCGTATAAAGTCCATCCGTTATTACTAAGCGTTAATAATGCTGCACGCTTGTCTTGCTCATTTAGCTGACTGCACACAAATTCTTTATCAATAAGTGCTTTTACTGCACGCGAAACCGTTGATTTATCCATATTTGCTTGTCGACATAAATCTCTTGCATTGCTTTGTCCGTACTGCGCTAAATTAGCAAGTATTCGCCATTGAGGAATATTTAAACCATATTGAGCCTGATAAACCTTTGCAAAATCGTTACTCACAAGCGTTGCTATATTTGTTAACTGGTAGGGTAAAAACGTTGCTAAATCTATTTTCATTATTGTTTATTCCAAATCTATAAAGTTTACTTTACTGTTCATTTTTATTTACAATTACGAGTAACAGCACATTTGATATTAGTCTCACTTGAGAGTACCTTAACTGAAATAAGATAAACATTAAACCAACCTTCTCTCACAGGAGCGAGTAATGTCGACACAATTAAATTATATGACCGGTTTTGGTAATGAGTTTGAAACACAAGCGCTACCTGGTGCATTACCGATAGGTCAATTTAGTCCGCAAAAAGTTAAGTACAATTTATATACTGAACAATTTAGCTCAACGGCTTTTACGGCTCCTCGCGCTTCAAACCGCCGAACTTGGTTTTATCGCCTGCGCCCATCGGTAGTGCAAGGTGATTATAAAGCGGTAGATAATGGTTTAATTAGAACAGCCCCCATTACAGAAGCAATAACCCCGCCCACAATGCTTCGCTGGAATCCTATTACTATCCCAACTGCTGATACTGACTTTATTGACGGTTTAGTTACCATGGCCGCGAATGGAAGCGCTAATGGTCAATCGGGGATTGGTATTCATATTTATGTAGCTAACAAGTCAATGCAAGAGCGTTACTTTTGTAATGCCGATGGCGAAATGCTGTTTGTGCCTCAGCAAGGTGAATTATTAATACATACTGAGTGCGGTAAGTTAAATATTAAACCAGGTGAAATAGCGGTAATTCCGCGAGGTATTAAGTTCTCTGTTGATTTAATTAATGATACCGCTCGTGGTTATATTTGTGAGAACTACGGACATGCATTAGAACTTGCAGAGCGTGGACCCGTTGGTGCTAACGGTTATGCAAACGACAGAGACTTTCAATACCCTGTTGCGGCATTTGAGGATAAAGAAGGCAACTTTGAGCTGGTTTCTAAATTTAATGGCAATTTGTTTAGCTGTGAAATAAAGCACTCCCCTTTTGATGTTGTTGCATGGACTGGTAATAGCTCACCCTATAAATACGATTTATCACGTTTTAATGTAATGAATACCGTTAGCTTTGATCACCCCGACCCTTCTATATTTACAGTGTTAACTTCTCCTTCTGCTACGAAGGGAATGGCAAATGTCGATTTTGTTATTTTTCCACCACGCTGGATGGTAGCTGAAAATACGTTCCGCCCGCCTTATTATCATCGCAATATAATGAGCGAGTTTATGGGCTTAATTGAAGGTGTGTATGATGCAAAAGAGCACGGTTTTATACCTGGAGGTGCTAGTTTACATAACTGCATGTCGCCTCACGGTCCTGAAGCTGACGTATTTAATAAAGCATCAAATGCAGAGCTTACACCGCAAAAATACGAAAACACCTTGGCATTTATGTTTGAGTCACGTTACATAATTTCGCCAACAAAATACGCATTAGAAGGTACAGAGCGTCAACCGAATTACACTGACTGCTGGCAAACAATTAAAAAACAATTTACGGGTTCAGCAAATTAACCATGAAGTTATATAGTTACTTTCGCTCATCTGCTGCTTATAGAGTTCGTATTGCTTTAAACTTAAAGAATATAAAGCACGAACTCGCTATTGTAGATCTGCTAAAGTCAGAACAACTTGGGGATGATTATTTAACGACTAATAAGCAAGGTTTACTCCCCGCATTTGAAACCGACCAAGGCGTGTTGGCACAATCACTAGCAATACTAGAATGGCTTGATGAAACATACCCACAGTGTCCATTAGTGACTGGTACTGCGTGGCAAAAAGCACAAATAAGAAATTTGAGTTTTGCAATTGCCTGCGATATTCACCCGTTGAACAATTTACGCGTGCTTAAATATTTATCGGACGAGCTATGTGTTGATACTGAAGGTAAAAATAAATGGTACCAACATTGGATTGAAGAAGGCTTTAACAAAATAGAACTCATGCTAAACAAAAGTAATGACTACTGTATTGGTAACCAGCCTACACTCGCTGATATTTGTTTGGTACCTCAAGTATATAACGCAATTCGTTTTAATATAGATATGAGCTTATACCCAAAAATTGCAGCTATTTATGTACATTGTAATAAATTAGCTGCATTTAGTGATGCTGCACCGCAAAACCAACCCGATGCAAATTAAAGTAATTTAAATACTAACTCTGAAGCGCACTATGAATAACCGTAATATGTTCAATTAAATCTAAGCCCAGATCGG
Organism: Pseudoalteromonas sp. Z9A5; assembly: GCF_011378875.1. NCBI lineage: Bacteria > Pseudomonadati > Pseudomonadota > Gammaproteobacteria > Alteromonadales > Pseudoalteromonadaceae > Pseudoalteromonas > Pseudoalteromonas sp. Z9A5. The sequence goes on along the minus strand of NZ_WTLC01000060.1, from coordinate 370 downwards.
TTAAGTAACCGCCATCTGGGCTATCTATAATTCCTTTGTCAAATAGTCGCTGCGCCGCGCTAAGTAGGCTGGGCTCTGCATCTGAATGTAGTTTAATTCCTTGCATTTTACTGTCGCGAGGGAATTTAGCTAATAATGTAAATTCTTCTATCATAGTTTGATTAAATTGCATGTGTTCACCTTTTTATTGTTCTGTGTTTTGTTGAGTGTGTTGTATATTACTTACCCTAGCATGTTTTTTATACCAATTGTATTAAATGTAATTTGTATTAACTCTAGGGTCTGTTGATCTTTCAAGGTTAAATTTGCAGCAGTCTGTTTGGTATTTAGGCAAGGCAGAGCCTATACAGTGTGGTTATTCCCCATAAAT
>NZ_WTLC01000006.1:0-124678 GCF_011378875.1 Pseudoalteromonas sp. Z9A5 | reverse complement strand
GGCATGAGGGTTCGGTGTAACGTTTTTTAGCGAATTCAATTATACCTCATCCTCATGCTGTTTGTTTTTTATACCGCAAAGATCAACACGCCCTAATATTAGTTATCTGAATACATTGAGTTCCACCATTGAGGCTCGTCTTTTAGCTTTTTATCAAAGTACGCTAACATGGTATTCCACCAATCAAATCGTTTATCACGTGCAAAAATTTGGTGGTCGGCACCTTTGTACTCAATTAACTCTACATCTTTATTAAGTAATTTAAGCGCAGTGTACATTGTTAAGCTTTCGCCAACGGGTACATTAGTATCGCTATCACCATGAAGAAGTAGCATAGGTGTTGTTACTTTATCGGCATGAAATACTGGGCTATGCTGGCTGTAAAGCTCAGGATTATTCCACGGAAAGCTATTTTTAGATGCTTCACCAGAATATAAGTAACCCCACCAACCTTCGCCCCAATACGAGGTAATATTAGAAATACCTGCATGAGCAATTGAGGCACTAAACATATCGGTTTTGGTTGCCAGTAGCATGGTCATAAAACCACCGTATGAAGCGCCTAAATTCCCAATTTTTTTACTATCAACGTAATCATATTTTTTTAAAAATGCCTGAGTACCTTCAATTATATCATCGGCAGTATAATCACCCCATGCATTAACATGTTGCGCTGAAAATGTTTGCCCAAACCCAGTTGCGCCCGTAGGTTGCAGCACATAAACAACGTAGCCGTTTTCTGCCCACAAATTAAATGGGTAACGACCCGTAAAGCCACGAGTAACTGGTGAAGTACCACCATAGTAATAAACTAGAGCAGGGTGTTTTTTCGTTTTATCTAGGTTGCTTGGAATATAAACACGCCCTGTTATTTCAATACCCTTTTTATTTTTAAAATTAAACTCTTCTAATGTAGGCATGCGTGTATTTGCATAGGCATAAGGTTTTGAATCCCATAATAGATCTGTTTTATTTTTACTTATGTTAAGGCGTTTTAATTGCTGAGGTGCCAAGGCGCTAGTGCCACTTACGAGAATTTCTGTATTTCGATCGTTCGAATAGCTAAATTGCTCAACAATGTCTAAGCCAGTATTTAACTTTTTAAAACGCTGCTTACTTAAATCAAACAAATAAAGTGGTTGAGTGTCTTGCTCTGTTACTTTTACAAGGGCATCGCCGTTACTTAATACTTTAAGCATACCAATAGCAGGGTTGAACTGTTTACTGAATGCCTTTACGCTTTTGCCGCCTTCAGTAAGTAAGTACAGCTGTCCATCGTAGTTATTAGCAAGCATTGTTTTAGATAAGGCTCTGCCAGTACCATTTTTAAAATCTGGTCCGGCAACTACGTATACATCTTTATTTGTATATTTAGCCTGGTTAAATGTTTTAAATTTACCTAGCGATAAAACCTTGTTTGATTTTAAATCTAGTTCGACTAATTCAGTTTCTGGGTGAGTCGATGCCTGCATTACCGTTACTGGGCGGCTCATTAATATTTTGCCACGATTACTATTTGAATCCTCAAGGCTATGAGAAAGAGGGCCTTGGCTGAGTGCTTTTGCTAATCCGCTTTTAGTGTCTAGTATATATATTTGGCTGGTGTTACGGGCATACGACCAACGATCTTGTAAGCCTTTATAATGTTTAGTTAAGCTGTCTGTAGTTTCTGGAGATTTAGACCAACTAAATAAAAGGCTCGTGTCGTTATAAAATGTGAAGCCACTGGCACCTTCTAAATCGTCTGCTAGTGTTTTTATTGATAAGTTTTTACGGCTAAGCTGTTTTAGCTCACCATTTAATAAATACACTAAAAACTGATTATCTGGGCTCCAAATAATATTACTTGGTTGACCTGCTTCAAATCGATAAACCGTTTGATTTTCAGAGTCTTTAAGGACAGTAACTGTATTTGCTTGGTTTTGTGTTTTATCGTTATAAGTACGCGTGGTAGTAACGTACTGCTTGGCATTAGGTGCGAGTGATAGTTGGCTAATAGTAGGTGCATCAAATAATTGCTTTGCCGATAAACGCTTTATTTGTGAAGTGCTAAGCGTAATTTTATCAATCTCGCTTTTAGGTGTAAAATCAAGCGTTACGTCGTGCCAATTAGCTACTTGCTGAGCTACTATTAAAACAGAGTGAGTGCTATTAGTTAAAGCCAGTTTGTAGCTGTTTTTATCACTTTTTTGCAGTTCACCATTTATAAATAATTGGCCTTGCTCAATTCCTTTTAAGGTAAGAGTACCTTGTGTAAAGCGTGTTGTTTCAATATTAAACTTAAGTGCTTGAAGCCCGCCTAACGTAAGCGCATTAATTTTGTTAAATGGCTGCCAGCTTTGTTTTTTTCCAAAAATTGTTAACTCATTGGAGTTTGCTTGAAGTTGTGGCAATAGATTATTAACAATGGCATCGCCATGAGGTGTTTGAAAAGGCTTTAATTGCATGTCCTCAGCTAAGGGGCCAATAAATTGAACTTTTGATTTATCGAGTGGTGCAGCAATCGATGCAAAACTTAAGCTACTAAGGGTTAAAAGGATTGTGGCATGTTTAAACAATTTATTATGGTTGTACCAAGGTGCGCTAAACTTCATTGTTGAGCCTATTATTAATAATTTAGCCAAATATAGCATGTATTGTTACCATGCTCACATATCCAATATAGAGGAGATAAAGTGACTTTACTGATTGTTTATATGGTGGTTGCCATTGTTATTTCATTTTTGTGTTCTGTGATGGAGGCTGTATTATTAAGCATATCACCTAGCTACGTAGCATTACTTCGTAAGGAGCATCCTTTACTTGCTCAGCAGTTGGAAAAACTTAAAAATAATATCGATCAGCCTTTAGCTGCTATTTTAACGCTTAATACTGTGGCTCACACCGCTGGTGCTGCTGGGGTTGGCGCGCAAGCTGCCGTGGTTTTTTCAGATGCGGCTGTGGGTATTGCATCAGCCATTATGACGTTCCTCGTTTTAGTACTATCTGAAATTATTCCAAAAACATTAGGGGCAAACTACTGGCGAGCTTTAACGCCAAGTGTTACTTATGCTTTGCGTTTTTTAGTGATTTTACTCAAGCCATTTGTATGGTTTGCGCAGAAGCTGACAAACTTAATGGGTTCAAAACACGATGAGGCGTACTATATCCGTCAAGAAATAGAAGCAATGGCAGATATAGGCACAGAATTAGGCGCTTTGCATCAAGATGAATCAGATATTATCCGTAACCTTCTACATTTTAAGCATGCAAAACTATGCGATTTAATAACTCCCCGAACAGTCATTTTTAAAATACACAAAGATTTAACGGTAAATCAGTATTTAAATGAGCATGGCTCGTCGTCATTCTCTCGAATACTTGTATTTGATAAAGACGCCGACGATATAATAGGTTTTGTGCATAAAAACGATATTATGTTGGCATTTCATCGACTGGGTACTGACTATAAAATTAGCAAATTGATTAAGCCTATTTATACGGTGCCGAGTTCTCAAAATGTATCGTCGTTACTGCAAACACTTTTAACAAAACGCACGCATATATGCTTAGTTGTTGATGAGTATGGCGATGTACAAGGTATCGTAACGTTAGAAGATATGATTGAAGCGCTAATGGGGTTAGAAATTGTAGATGAGCGAGATCAATCTACTAATATGCGCGCAGTAGCAAGGCAGCGTTGGCGTAAACGCTTAGCTAATAGTGAGCATATAGTTTGTGAAGAAGACAAGGCTCCCCAAAATGGTAACTAGTTAAATAACCTATGAAGTTATTAAGTTCACTTTTTAAGAGGGGCTCTTGTCGGCTTTAATCCAGTCTTTGGCCCAACATATAAATTCATTTTTTGGCTTAGGGCAGCTAAATAAAAAGCCTTGAATAGCTAAATTTCTTCGATAGTGTTTTAAGTAAGCAAGCTCTTCTAGTCGCTCAACGCCTTCAGCGACTAAATCTAGATGCTCTCCGCTTGTAATATTAATTAATGAGCTAACAACTACCTGAGAGAATAAATCAGTATCTATATTACTAATGAGTGAACGGTCTATTTTTATTTCCGTAAAGGGCAGGCTTTTAAGTTGATTCATATTAGTAAAACCAACACCAAAATCATCTAATGATAATCCAAATCCATGCATTCTTAACCTGTTTAAAGTTTCCAACTGAGTGAGGCTAGAAAGTGCATGTTGCTCTGTTATTTCAATAATTATATTGCTAGGTGTAAGCTTGTTTTCTTCCAGTATGAGTAATAATTTATTAGGGCAGTTTAAATCATCAAGTTGAATAGACGATAAGTTAAAGGCTAGTTTGAAATCGTTTCCAAGCTGTGTTTTTATATTACTAAAATCGCTAGTGGCTTTCTTAAAGAGAGAAAATGAAATTTGGTTAATTAAATCATGTTGCTCAGCAAGGCTAATAAAGCGATTTGGTGAAATAACACTCCCATCTTTATTTGAGACTATACGGGCGAGTACTTCTACGCTTTCTATTTTATTGTTGTTAACGTTTACTTTGGGTTGATAAAAAGGGGTGATTTCGTCATTCTCTAGCGCGCTGATTAGCTCCTCTTTAGAAATTGCAGGCTCTCTAATTAAAGTATGACAGTTAAATTGCGCTACTTTGGTAAGTAAGGCACTTACTTGAGATAACTGGATCGGTTTTGTTATATTGCCAATGAGGTGGGCATTATGTTGCTTAGCAAGGTTTGCTGCTAAGTTAATAACCTTATGTTCCATTTCAGAAATAATAACAATAGCACCTTGATAATGTAATGCTCCGAGGTGACGTATTAATTCCATACCATCCATATCAGGCATGTTTAGATCGGTAAAAATAGCATCAAAGTAGTTTATATCCATTTTAACTTTTTCGAGCGCTTTTGCAGCACTGAGGCATGTAATTATAGTTTCAGACATATTTAATTCGTTGAGTATAGCCTCCATAACTATCAGAATAGCTTTTGAATCGTCAACTACTAAAATATTAGGTACTATTTTATTCACTCTGACCTCTTTTAATGTATTGCATGTGGTTACTATAAAAGTAGTAGTTTTGATCGTTTTTGTCAGTATTAAAAAACTTTAATTTTAAAATTGTTATTATTTATCGTTACTCGTTTTTTTTAGCTGAGAAGGTATACTAGCGCCATTGTTTTAAACGGTCTTAATTATGATAAGAATAGATCTTACTTTAGCTGAACAACCATTTTCACTTATGGTGTCTGGGCAAAAAATTGTGCAGGTATTTCATGCACAACAAGCCATTACGTTTGATAATCCGCGTGATAACTACTATCAATTTACTTACGATAACCAAGTTATTGGTATTGATACGGAAGCAGTTAAAGAGCAAAGTATTTCGTTGTTTGTGGATGATAAATTTGCAACGCAACTTGCGTTACCTGCATCTATAAATGCTAAACCTAAAAAAGGTTTTTTAGGTTTAGCTGCATTAGGCTTTAAGCTATTTAAAAGTGCGAAGGTAATTAAAGTAGTACTTGCAGGGGCTTCTGTTGCGGGTTACGCGTGGTTGTTTAGTATTGAGTTTGCGTTAATGCTAATTGCTTGTTTAGTTGTACATGAATACGGTCATGTGCGAGCAATGAAGTATTTTGGTATCAAAACGAAGGGCATTTATCTAATCCCATTTGTTGGCGGGCTTGCTGTAAGTGATGACAAAATAACGACTCGTTGGCAAGATGTAGTTATATCACTAATGGGACCTGCATTTGGTTTAATTACCTCGGTATTAGGTGTGGTTTTGTATTACGCCACCGAGATGGAAATATTTGCAGGTGTTGCGGTTCTTAGTGCATTACTGAATTTGTTTAACCTGCTACCTATTTTACCGCTTGATGGTGGACATGTATTAAAAAGTATCAGCTTTTCAATGCGTTCATGGATTGGCTTAAGCGTATGCTTGCTAGGTGTGCTATTTGGTTTATGGTTAAGTTACACGTTTGGCTTAACGTTACTGGTGTTCTTTTTGTTTGTAGGCGCGCTAGAAATTGTTTTTGAATGGCGAGGTCGACACTACTCCCATTTAATGCCACTTGATAAATATGGGCAGTGTTTCTCAGCAGTTATGTACGCCTTAGTTGTTGCAGGGCATATAGCCGTAATGATGCATTTTGCAGATTCAGAAAACCCAATATTAAGTTTACCTATGACTATTTTATCAAGTTAAATAAATGCGGGAAGTAATATTATTTATAGCCCGCTAAAATGAGTAAAAGTTTAATATTCATTATAAAAATACTCTTGTTATAAAAAGCTGTAACACATAAAACCTCATCGTATTCTCATTCCCCAATGTCTGTTACGGGCATTGGTAGTAATACCCACAGTGTTAAGTTATCCAAGTTGACTGCGGTAAAATATTTAAGGTGAGTATGTTTAATAATATTATTAGCAAACAGCATTTAGTTTTATTTAAATAACTCCTTATTGCCAGTGGCTTAAACATTGCTTAAAAGTATTGCTTACAGTAACGTACTGTTTATAGATAATTTACTAACAAAGATTCGTATTATGCCGTTGATATTTAAAAGGCTAGCGTTACTTCTTCGAGCTCACGTCGATCAATTAAGTTGGCAAGCAGTGGCGTTAGCTATTTTGACTCATATGCTATTAACGTGGATATTGTTATATATAGCAAATGAGCAAGCACTCACTTCGCTTACCACCTTTTTCTACTATTACACAGTAACTACATCAACAGTGGGTTATGGGGATTTTAGTCCTATTACAGATCTTGGTCGTTGGGTGGTTGCATTAGTACAAATTCCATTTGGTTTAGCTTTATTTGGTGTTCTGCTGGGAAAAGCAGGGCAAACAGTTACTTACTTAATTAGGCGCGTTATGACTGGTGATAAAAACTTTGCTCATAGTAACAATCACATTATTATTTTTGGTTGGCACGATACTAGAACAAAAAAAATGATTGATTACATTCTTGCTGATACAAAGCGAACTGACCGCCGGATTTTACTTGCGGTAACTGAGCAAATGGATCACCCCTTTTTAACGAATGAAAGTGTCGATTTTGCACGTTTAACAAGCTTTACAAACTTAAGTGAGCTAGAGCGTGTGGCTATTCGTCGTGCCGATAAGGTTATTATTGATGGTCAAGACGACGATCAAACATTTACTACAGCACTGCGTATTAGCCGCTTAGTAAAAGAAGAGTGTCATATAAGTGCTCATTTTTTAGATGAAACCAAAGTAGATATGCTATTAGAGCATTGTCAAAATGTAGAATGTAGCAGCGCTAAATCAGCAGAAATATTGGTGCGTTCAATGCAAGATCCTGGGTCTAGCCGTGTGCAAGAAGAGTTACTTTCAACACTTCATGGCGATACCCAATTTAGTTTAGAAATTCCTAAAGATACCAATGAAATGAATTTTGGTACTTTGTTTCATCATTTTAAGCAACATCACGATGCAATATTATTAGGTGTAGCTCATGACTTAAGTGCGCAAAATATGGATTTAAATCCGGCGCTTGATTACAAAATAAATGCAGGTGATATTTTGCATTATATTTCGGTTGAACGCGTACTAAAAAATGAAGTTGATTGGGAAAGCTTAGTTAAATAATGAATGAAGTTGTATTTTTAATAATAGTATTAAGTGCGTACATTTTACCTGTTGTTATTGTACTTAATAATAAAAGAACTCAGGGCCACGAAAAAAATGGCTGGTTAATTGGCATTATTTTTTTTTCGTGGCTGGGATTGTTTTTATATTTTTTAATTGTGCCAAAACATGGACACAAAAAGAAAAAGAGAAAATAGCGTACTACTTTCTCCTGTATACCTATTCTAATTGCTTTAACTTATGCTCTACTAGCGGATCGCCTGGAACAAGCTTTTGGGCAACTTCAAGCAGTTGAATTGCATCAGCAGGGTGTTCATCTTGGTGCTTAAGTGCAACATCTATGAGTGGTTGAATATCTATTTTTTTTTGATGTTCTTGTATATGTACTTTCTTTTCATCAATAAGAATATTATGTGCTTTGCTGAGTAACTCTTTTCGATGCACTGAATTTGTATTGGCTTTATTGAGTCGTTTGTAATAATCCTCTTTAAACCGCAAGGTTTTAGTTTGCAGACGAAACTGCGCAATATCAATTTGCTGATGCTGAATAAAATCGACAGCTACTTGCTTATAAAACCCAAACTTATTCAAATATGTGGCATGTGTGCCATGTCCCATACCAAATACTCGCAAGTGAGTTAACTGCTTATAGCGCTTGGCGTGCATTCGGTCTATACGATTAGTAGGATCGTAAATAATATAGCCTTGGGCATCTCCTAAATCTAGATCGTGATAATCTTGTTGCCAGTCAAAATGCTGAGCTATATCGGTACTAGAGCGGTCATCCCATGGTACTAATTCTTTGTTTTTAGTACTTACCGGATGAAAGAACAGTACTTGGTTTAGTTTTAATAGTTTAGCAAAAGCGCCAACAGCAAATCCACCACGGCTTAAGCCATAGCCTAGTCGACAATTAAATGGAGTGATTAATGTTGATAACTGCTCAAGAAAAAAGATTAAATTACGATTACGAAACCAGTTACTTTTACCTAAATGCTGAAAAGCGATTACGTTTACGTTTTGTTTTTGAGCTAAGTGATAACCCCATGGTGCAAAATCAGGGTGAAGATCTTGCTCTTGCACGTTAGTACCTGCGGGTGAAAAGGTAAAAAGCAGGGGCTTATTAACGTCAACAAAATCATACTTAACAAATACATCGCCGAGTAAATCACTACCCGTCATGGGTAATCGAGTTTGTTGCTCATTGCGCGGGAGAGCTAACCATTCATCTAACCAATACAGTAATTTCATTAATCCTCCAGCTATAAGTCAGCATAGATCATATCAAACTCAATGAAATTAGGTCAAACCGAGAGGGTGTTACTGCGCCATTTTGATTATTTCATCCCAGTCATTTTGAGTAACAGGCATTATTGATAGTCGTCCGCCTTTTTTAAGTGCGATTTCAGTAATATTATTATTAGCTTTAATATCTTTAAGGCTAATTAATTTTTTTAAATGGCTTTGGTAAGTAACGTCAACAACAACCCAGCGTGGTTTATCGCTGGTGGCTTTTGCATCGTAATAGTCGCTACTTAAATCAAACTGAGTAGGATCTGGGTAGGCATTGTGTGTCACTTCGGCAATACCCGCTACGCCTACGTGTTTACAGCTTGAATGGTAAATCATCACTAAATCACCGACCTTTACGCCATCACGCATGAAGTTTCGCGCTTGGTAATTACGCACGCCTTCCCAAAGAGTCGTTTGTTTTGGTGCGTTTTTCAAATCATCTAATGAAAACGCATCGGGTTCAGTTTTAAATAGCCAGTAAGCCATAACAGTATTCCTAACAAATATTTACTTCCCACTATTGTATAGTATCATTTGGATACTAGGGTAATGAGGAAGAAGTAATGAGCCAAGTATTAGATGATTTATTGTCGTTGTTAACACTTGAAGAAATTGAGCAAGGTTTATATCGAGGACAAAGCCAAGATTTAGGCTTTGGTGCTGTGTTTGGCGGTCAAGTTATGGGGCAGGCGCTTTCTGCCGCTAAAGAAACTCTACCTGAGGGGCGTATAGTCCATTCGTTACATTCTTATTTTTTACGCCCAGGCGATCCGGCTAAACCTATTGTTTATGATGTAGAAACTATTCGAGATGGTAAAAGCTTTAGTACTCGTCGTGTAAAAGCGATTCAGTACGGTAAGCCTATTTTTTATATGACCGCGTCATTCCAAGGTGAAGAAAATGGTTTGTCGCATCAAGCTACAATGCCTGATGTACCCGCACCTGAAGAATTACGTTCATCACTTGAGTTTTACCAAGATAACGCTTCGCATATCCCTGAAGTCATCCGTAATAAGTTTACGCGTGAAATGCCAATTGAAATGCGACCAGTTACTTTTCATAACCCGTTTAAACCAGAAGTTATGGAGCCGGTAAAGCATATTTGGTTTAAAGCTAATGGTGAAATGCCAGACGATCAGCGCATCCACAATTACTTATTAGCGTATGCCTCTGATTTTGAGTTTTTACCAACAGCATTACAGCCTCATGGTGTATCGTTTATGCAGCCAAATATGCAAGTAGCTACTATTGATCATGCAATGTGGTTTCATCGCCCATTTAGAATGGATGATTGGATTTTGTATTCAATTGATAGTCCAAGTGCGAGTAATGGGTGTGGTTTGGTACGCGGGCAGTTTTTTGATCGCCAAGGCAACTTGGTTGCCTCAACAATGCAAGAAGGGGTTATGCGTCAGCGCTAACCCCCTTCTATAGATATATTACTAGTTACACTGATCTTGTACTATATCGCTGATTGACTGCCAGACGCGTGCTGGCAGTAATGTTTTAAGGTGTGCGTAGGTTTCGCAAAGTTGTGTACTACCTACTAAGCCTTTATCACCTTCGGTTATTAACGACTCGCCACGTAAGTTATCAATAAAACTAACAAGTACTTTTTTATCAAAAAACTCAGGTGTTTTAATGCCATGCAGTGTACCTAAACGCTGAGCGAGTACTTGGCTTTCTCTTTCAAGCTCAGCTTTTTCAATACCATCACTTGTTTGAATAAAACCAATCACAATAGCGTAACGTTGTAGAGTAAAACTAAGTGCTCGCCCAAGCATTTCTAGCTTAGCTAAGCAGTCATTACTGTTCGTTATATGAATGTTATCGCCATCAAACTCAATTAAATTTTGATCAGCAAAGTTAGCTAAAATACGCGTTATATAGTTTTCATCAAGAGGCTGTAAATACCATTCTTTAGCAAACAACGGATAAAACGTTTTTACAAGTTGCTGGCATTGCTCAATAGTTGTGCTGTGTTGTTTAAATAGGTGCAGCGCAATTAAGCTTGGTACTGAAAACAAGTGCAAAATATTGTTTCGGTAGTAATTAAACAGTACTTTTTCTTTATCGCTAATAGTAATAATTTCGCCAAATTCATCACTTATAACTTCAAACTTATTCAGCTTTAATGCATGCGTTAGTAATTGCTCTGGTGTTTCGTCTGGCGCGGTTACTTTATCGCTATAGCTTGCGTCGCGTTGTAAGCGCAGATAAAAATCAAGTTGTGCTAATAGCTTTGGTTTACTCAATGCTTGTTTATCGTTAACAAGCAATATCATCGCAAGTAAATTTACTGCATTAAGCGCCGCAGCATTATTAATTTTAACCATTACTTGGTCGGCAAGTTTAGTTACTTGTGAGGCTAACCATTGTGGCTTTTGCACATCGGTAGGGTGTATTGAATCACGCCAATCAGGTTGGTTATCGTTTAGGTATTGGTTAATTGAGATTGGATCACCAAAGTTTAAGTTACCACGACCGTAGTTTTTAAGGTTTTTAATTGCCTTAAAAATACCAAATATAGATTCGCCTTTTTTATCTTTTCCATCCAGCTCTTTAAGATAGGTGTTAATTTCCATTACGTGTTCGTAGCCAATGTACACAGGAACAATCGATATTGGACGGTCTATTCCGCGTAGCATTGCTTGTAAGGTCATTGATAGCATACCCGTTTTAGGTGGAAGCAAACGACCAGTTCGGCTTCGACCACCTTCTGTATAAAACTTAACAGAATAACCTTTAATAAATAACTGGCTTAAGTACTCTTTGAATATGGCTGAGTAAAGTTTATTACCAGCAAACGAACGACGAATAAAAAACGCACCTGAGCGTCTAAATATGCCGCCGGCAGGGAAAAAGTTAAGATTTATACCCGCAGCTATATGTGGCGGTACTAAACCTAAGTGGTAAATAGAGTAGGTAAGCAGTAAGTAATCCATATGGCTGCGATGACAAGGCATATAAATAATTTCATGACCTTTATCAGTTAATTCATGAATTTGTTCTGCGTGCTTAATATCAATACCGTTATAGAGCTTATTCCACAACCAAGTTAAAAATCTTTCGGCTACTCGTATCATTGCCTCAGAGTAATTAGCAGCTATTTCGTTAAGTAGTTTAAGCGCATTTTGTCGTGCTTGTTCTTGAGTAATATTTTTAGATTGGGCTTCATCTTGAATTGCTTTTTTTATTGTAGGTGAGGCCAATAAAGAGTTAAATAATTGCTCGCGTGATGGCATTTTAGGACCAGTCGCAGCAAGCTTTTGACGTTTAAAGTGAACTAATGCCACACGCAGTAACTTATGAGGTAGTTCGCTAACATCTACCTTTTCATTCACCAAAAGTGATAAGTCGAGTGGTTGGCTAAAGCGAATAAAGTTATCACGACCTGAAAACAAGACGACGAAAATCTTTCTGAACCAGCTTGGTGTTAGTGAATGTGTAATTAAAGTGTGTATACCCGGCTTTTCTTTACCTGGATTACGACCCCACAAAATAGTAACTGGCACTACTTGTACGTTTTGCTGACCACTTTTAACTAAATACTCAATAATTTGCTTACCCTGAGCCAATGCCGTAGTTGGTTTCGCTTCATCACCAAATAGTGGCGGTGGGTTTTTTATACCAATAAAACGCTCAAGTTGTTGATCACCTAAAATTTGCTGATCGGTTGGGCTTGGTAATCCATGCTTTTTACACACGTTATTGAGTGCGGCTAAATCAAAGCGAGAATTTAAGCGTACGATATAAAAAGTAGGGTATTCTGGATTTAGCTTATACTGTTCAATCGGGTTTTCTGGAAGGACCTTACTTTTTACTAGTAAGCGACTTACTCCTGCAGAAATAACATTTAAACAATAATTAAAAATACGCATCGACTCACCATATAGAGGGTATTAAAAGCAAAATTAGCATAATAGGATACCATATATCTAAAAAATCCTTTAGTTTGCCTAGGACGTGTTTAGCTTTTGAGGTTGAATTTACAGCAGTATGTTTATTTTTTAGTTAGAACTAGGCCTATACAGTGTAGTTTTCCCTATAAATAGGTGATAACGACTTACAAATACCAAACATGCGCTAGCTACACCATAAAGAACTTATTATTAGTTAATTAGGGTATTGGTTTCATCTTAGCTATTAAGTTTTAGTTGATGGCTAATACTAACCAAACAGTGCCTTATCAGATTATTCTCAAATAGCTGTTGCATTTATCACCAATACCTCTATAATACGCAGGCTTTCTAAATTCCCTAGGGGATTGGAGAGGATAAATTAAGCTTGGATTTCAAGCTAATAAACAGGAGTTCCGATTTGGAACTCAACGTAGATATAATTAAGCAGCCGGCATCTTAAGTTTTAAGATTGTTCCGGACGTTTTTTTATGCTCTTTTAAATGCTCTTTATATTGAGGTTAAGAATGTCAAATCAACGCATTCGTATTCGCCTAAAAGCTTTTGACCACCGTTTGATTGACCAATCAACGGCAGAAATCGTGGAAACTGCGAAACGCACTGGCGCACAAGTACGTGGACCAATTCCACTACCTACACGCTTTGAACGTTTTACTGTACTAACTTCACCGCACGTTAATAAAGATGCGCGTGATCAGTACGAGATCCGCACCCATAAACGTCTGATTGACATCGTAGAACCAACTGACAAGACTGTTGACGCTCTTATGCGTTTAGATCTTGCTGCTGGTGTTGATGTTCAAATCAGCCTGGGTTAATCGAAAGATTAGAGAGGTTTTAGGAAAATGGCATTAGGTCTAGTCGGTCGTAAAGTGGGTATGACACGAATCTTCACTGAAGATGGTGTATCTATCCCTGTGACAGTTATTGAAGCGACACCTAACCGCATTGCTCAGATCAAATCTGACGCAACAGACGGTTATAACGCGCTTCAAGTAACCGCAGGCACTAAAAAAGCAAGTCGTGTAAACAAAGCTAAAGCGGGTCATTTCGCTAAAGCTGGTGTTGAAGCGGGTCGCGGTCTGTGGGAATTCCGCCTTAACGGTGGTGAAGGCGATTTTGAAGTAGGCTCTGAGCTTACTGTTGAATTATTCAACGAAATCAACAAGGTTGACGTAACCGGTACTTCTAAAGGTAAAGGTTTCCAAGGTGGTGTTAAGCGCTGGAATTTCAGCATGCAAGACGCTACACATGGTAACTCTCTATCTCACCGTGCTCCTGGTTCAATCGGTCAAAACCAATCACCTGGTAAGGTGTTTAAAGGTAAGAAAATGGCCGGTCATATGGGTGCTGAGCGTGTAACGACTCAAAACTTAGAACTAGTTCGCGTTGACGCTGAGCGTAATTTGCTTTTAGTTAAGGGTGCAGTACCTGGAGCTATTGGCGGTGACGTTATCGTTAAACCAGCTGTTAAAGCATAAGTCCTGGAGATTTAGTGATGGAATTAGCAATTAAAGACGCTTCTGGCGGTCTTGAAGTTTCTGAAGCTACTTTTGGACGTGAGTTTAACGAAGCATTAGTACACCAAGTAGTTGTTGCATACGCAGCAGGTGCTCGTCAAGGTACTCGTGCTCAGAAGACACGTTCTGAAGTAAGCGGTGGTGGTAAAAAACCATGGGCTCAAAAAGGTACTGGCCGTGCACGTGCCGGTACAATCCGTAGCCCAATTTGGCGTTCAGGTGGCGTTAGCTTTGCAGCTAAACCACAAGACCACAGCCAAAAAGTAAACCGTAAAATGTACCGTGGTGCGATTAAAAGCATCTTATCTGAATTAGTTCGTCAAGAGCGTTTAATCGTTGTTGAAAGTTTTGCTCTAGCAGCACCAAAAACTAAAGAACTAGTTGCTAAGCTTAAAGAACTTGAGCTTAAAGATGTTCTTATCGTGACTGAAGAAGTAGATGAAAATCTTTTCTTATCGGCACGTAACCTTTATAAGGTTGACACGCGTGATGTAGCTGGTATCGATCCTGTAAGCTTAATTGCTTTCGACAAGGTACTTATTACAGCCGCTGCTGTTAAGCAACTTGAGGAGGCGCTAGCATGATCCGCGAAGAACGTCTTTTAAAAGTGATCGTTGCTCCACATATCTCTGAAAAAAGCACAATTGCAGCTGAAGAAAACAATACTATTGTTTTTAAAGTAGCAAATGACGCAACTAAAGCTGAAGTTAAAGTAGCAGTTGAGAAGCTTTTTGAAGTAGAAGTAACGGGTGTTCGCACACTTAATGTTAAGGGTAAAACAAAACGTACTGGCGCACGTTTCGGTCGTCGTAACGACTGGAAAAAAGCTTACGTTACTCTTAAAGAAGGTAGTGAACTAGACTTTGTCGGCGGCGCCGAGTAATAAGGGGATAGAATTATGGCACTTCAAAAGTGTAAGCCTACTTCTGCGGGCCGTCGTCACCTAGTTAAAGTGGTTAACTCTGATCTACATAAGGGTAAGCCATACGCACCACTTTTAGAGAAAAACTCTAAATCAGGTGGTCGTAATAACAATGGTCGTATTACGGTTCGTCATATCGGTGGTGGTCATAAGCAACATTACCGTTTAATCGATTTTAAACGTACTAAAGATGGCATTCCAGCCACTGTTGAACGTTTAGAATACGATCCAAATCGTAGCGCAAACATCGCTCTTGTATTATATGCAGACGGTGAGCGTCGTTACATTATCGCACCTAAAGGCTTAAAAGCTGGCGATGCAATCCAGTCTGGTGTTGATGCACCAATCAAACCTGGTAATGCATTACCAATGCGTAATATGCCTGTAGGTTCGACTGTTCACAACGTAGAATTAAAACCAGGTAAAGGTGCTCAAATCGCACGTTCTGCTGGTGCATACGTTCAAATCCTTGCTCGTGATGGTCAATATGTAACATTACGTCTTCGTTCAGGCGAAGTTCGTAAAGTTGAATCTGATTGTCGTGCGACTCTAGGTGAAGTAGGCAATGCTGAGCATATGCTTCGTTCACTTGGTAAAGCAGGTGCAAATCGCTGGCGTGGTATTCGTCCGACAGTTCGTGGTGTTGCCATGAACCCGGTAGATCACCCACACGGTGGTGGTGAAGGTCGTACATCTGGTGGTCGTCATCCTGTGTCTCCATGGGGTAAACCGACTAAAGGTGCGAAGACGCGTAAGAACAAGCGTACGGATAAATTTATAGTACGTCGTCGTACTAAGTAATATTGAGGAATAGCCATGCCACGCTCTCTCAAGAAGGGTCCTTTTATAGACCTACACTTGCTGAAGAAGGTAGAGAAAGCTTTGGAAAGCGGTGAGAAAAAGCCAATTAAAACTTGGAGCCGTCGTTCAATGATCATACCTAACATGATCGGATTGACCATTGCTGTCCATAATGGTCGCCAGCACGTACCAGTTTTCGTTTCTGACGAAATGATCGGTCACAAACTAGGTGAATTTGCACCAACTCGCACTTACCGTGGCCATGCTGCGGATAAGAAAGCGAAGAAACGATAAGAGGGGAAGATAAATGCAAGCATTAGCTAAACATAAATTCGCCTCTGGTTCGGCGCAAAAAGCACGTCTAGTTGCAGATCAGATCCGCGGGTTACCTGTAGATCGCGCACTAGAAATCCTGGCGTACAGCCCGAAAAAAGCGGCTGTATTAGTTAAGAAAGTACTTGAGTCTGCTATTGCTAACGCAGAGCATAACGAAGGTGCTGACATTGATGAGCTACGCATAACAACGATTTTTGTGGACGATGGTCCAACAATGAAACGTATTATGCCTCGTGCTAAAGGACGCGCAGACCGCATCCTTAAGCGTACAAGCCATATCACTGTTATGGTTTCAGATAGCTAGGAGTATAAGTAATGGGACAAAAAGTTCATCCTACTGGTATTCGCCTAGGTATATCTAAACCTTGGGTTTCTACCTGGTACGCGAGTTCAAAAGATTTCTCTGCACAGCTTTTTGGCGATCACAAAGTACGTACATTCCTTACAAAGGAATTGAAAACGGCTTCTGTGTCTAAAATCGTTATTGAGCGTCCAGCAAAATCAATCCGTGTAACAATTCATACGGCTCGTCCGGGTGTTGTTATCGGTAAAAAAGGCGAAGACGTAGAAAAATTACGTCAAGCGGTAACTAAAATCGCTGGTGTACCTGCTCAGATTAATATCTCTGAAGTACGTAAACCAGAACTAGATGCACAACTAGTAGCAGACGGCATCGCCTCTCAACTAGAACGTCGTGTTATGTTCCGTCGCGCTATGAAGCGTTCGGTACAAAATGCAATGCGCATCGGTTCTAAAGGGATTAAAGTTGAAGTTAGCGGTCGTCTTGGCGGCGCAGAAATCGCACGTTCAGAATGGTATCGTGAAGGTCGTGTACCTCTACATACTCTTCGTGCTGATATCGATTACGCAACTTCTGAAGCCTTAACCACTTATGGTATCATTGGTGTTAAAGTTTGGATCTTCAAAGGCGAAGTTATTGGTGGTTTACCACTAGTACAAGAGCAAGAGAAGCCAGCTAAACGCGCACCAAAGAAAGCCAAGAAAAGTGCTAAGTAGAGGTAGCGAGTAATGTTACAGCCAAAACGTACAAAATTCCGTAAAATGCACAAAGGCCGCAACCGCGGTTTAGCGCAAAACGGTAACAAAGTAAGCTTCGGTACTTTCGGATTGAAAGCTACTGGCCGTGGCCGCATGACTGCTCGTCAAATCGAAGCAGCTCGTCGTGCTATGACGCGTCACGTGAAACGTCAAGGTAAAATCTGGATTCGTGTCTTCCCTGACAAACCGATTACAGAAAAACCTCTTGAAGTTCGTATGGGTAAAGGTAAAGGTTCTGTTGAATATTGGGTTGCTGAAATTCAGCCTGGTAAAGTACTTTACGAAATGGAAGGTGTTTCAGAAGAGCTTGCTCGTGAAGCGTTTGACCTTGCAGCTCGTAAACTGCCATTCAAAACAACTTTCGTAACTCGGACGGTAATGTGATGAAAGCAAGCGAACTAAAAGATAAAAGCGTAGAAGAGCTTAATGCTGAACTTCTAGGACTACTTCGTGAGCAATTTAATATGCGCATGCAAGCTAGTACTGGTCAGTTAGCTCAGACACACACGCTAAGAACAGTACGCCGCGATATCGCGCGTGTAAAAACAGTTATTAACCAGAAGGCAGGTCAATAATGAGCGATAAAATTCGTACTCTTCAAGGCCGTGTAATTAGCGACAAGATGCAAAAGTCTTTCACTATTGGTATCGAACGTTATGTGAAGCACCCAATTTATGGGAAATTCATCCGACGTACTACTAAGTTACACGTACATGACGAAAATAACACAGCAAAAGCGGGTGACGTTGTTACTATCCGTGAATGCGCACCAATTTCTAAGAATAAATCTTGGACATTAGTAGACGTTATTTCTAGTCCAAAACAAGCTTAATTTTTTAATTAAGTTAGTTTTGTAAAAAAGCCCCGGCATTAGCTGGGGCTTTTTGTTTTTCTAGAATGATAGTTTGATAGAAAAGTTTATTTGAGCTAAAGCATTTGAGTTAACGTTAAGCACTAAGATTTAGTACTGCGGTTTAGATTGGATATTACTAATACCAACACGCTAAAATATTTTTACAAGTTAACGTATCAAATTATTCTTCAATATCGTTTTTAATATTCATTGAAAAAACTAAATACAAAATTTGCTTAGTCAGAGCGCAGTTTTATTGTTGCTAAATAGCTCTGTAGGTTTAGAGTATATACTTATGCTTATTTTTCTTTATTTAGCCAAGGTTTATTTATGAGCATACTTATTAATAGCGCGCCAAAAATAAATACAGCAGAGAATACCAGTAAAATACGGTTTTCTAATCGGCTAATATCACGTTGACCAATGATTTCGTATACCACATCGCCCTCTATATATTTTTCGCCTTTATAGGTTTCTATAACATTTATAGCCCAAAACTCTCCATGTTTTGCTTGATAAGTAAAATATGTTTCAGAGTAAAAAATATTAAAACTAGCGCATAACCACATGAAAATACCTAGAGTAAGAAGAAAAGCAATCAACCACTTAAGCTTATTATTAGGCGTATTTTGCTCTGTTTTAATTGGGATAAATTGCTCAAAAGAAACTTCATAACATATGCTTAATTTTTCAAGTACACCGAGGGAGGGAATGAACTGCCCATTTTCGAGTTTTGACAGGTATGATTGCTGAATACCTATCTCACGAGCTGCAAACGCTTGAGTCCATTTTTTGTTTGCTCTGAGGCGCTTTAATTCCATTCCTAAAGACAACATGTTTCCATACTCTAATTATTTACTCACCGCTTTATTATCGCTAAAAATAACGTTTTTAAATAGTCTATAACGTTATATTCATGACTATGAATCTAAAGAATATCATGAATATTAATGAGTTATATATTAATTAGGTGTTTTTTAGTTATGCTAGGCATACTAATTAATAAAGGAGTATTTCAATGAAAACGTATTTTTATCACACTGTCGTGTTTATTAGCCTGGTGCTTTTACCTCACACGAGCTTTGCAGAGCCTGTACTGGCAATTAAAGCGACTATTTATAAATTACAAAATAAGATCACCATTGATAGTCAAATAGATGAAACGTTAAAAAAGCTACAACCCACTCATCAGCCACAGTTGCTAGCCAGTTTAAATAAAAGTGCATTAATAGAAATAGGTGATGAGGCACAGCTAACTGCGCTTGAAGTTAAATCAAATGAGGATGGGAGTTACTTTAATGCCAGTATGAAATTAAAAGAAAAAGTAGATGGACAATGGGAATCAATTTCATCGTTTATGCCTCATATTCCAGATGGTCAAACGGTGTATTTTAGTCGTACATTTACAGATAGTGTGTGGGTGATTAAATTAACAGGGAAGCGTTATGAGTCTATTGCGCTTGGTCAAGCGAGCTTCAAGTAGCCCCAGCATAGGCTGAGGCTTTTTTTGATACTTGTTATTACCAAATCATCTCTACAAATTCAGGGTGGTCGATATACGGATTACGATTACCTTGAAATTCAAATGCTGCTTGGTTTCGGTCTAATTCCATTTGGCTAACTGGATCACTGTTGTGCCAGTTAAGTAGCATAGCTACAACCCAACTTTCAAATACTTGGTTACTTGAACCGTTAAGTACTGCGTTGCTTGAGGTTGTTATATTTTGCCAATTACCAATTACATTTTCGTAGCGTGTTGCCATATAAAAATAAGCGCGAGCAAAGTCACCTTTAAATTCATCAATTGGTTCAAATACGGTACCAGAATAATTTAGCGAACTGGCTGCTGAACCAACTTTACTACCGTTGGTTGATGTAAACGATGCACTTGCAACTTCACCAAAAGGGTAGTTACTACGCTTTGAATTTACATAGCCATCAGTTGCATAAATGTGATGAACATCAGAGTTCATAGGCTCTACTGTGCCACCAAACCAGCTTTTAGGGAATGAATGTTCACGGTTATAGCAATCGGCTTCGCTGTTATAAGTACCACACTGGTCGCTCACTGCAGTATAATTATAGCTATCGGTACCGTTTGGTTTTTCGCTATACATATCTAAAATACTATTATCGTTTTCAAAGTATTTATCACGTGCTGATGAGTCGTAAAAATTCCAAATAGCCGAATACCCCTGCGCATTATGATCTTTAATTATATTGTACAGTTCAGTCTTTAAGGTGTATCCAGTTAAACCTTGAGTTGTAACATAGTAACCAGTCGGTGTTGGGTTGGGAGTTGTTCCGCCGCCAGAGCCATCACCGGGATCACCAGTAGAGTCACCTAATTCAAATGCTGTACTCTCGGTATTATTAAAACTGGCACCGCTTGCTAAAGTCACTTGTTCTTGGATAAGAGTATAGCTTCCATCACCTGCTGAACAACACATGCCATCGCCATAGCTATCACTAACAATAAGCGTATAGGCACCATCGGTTAAACATACTTGCTCATTATATTGAGTGTTTGACGAATAACCGTTGCCATTAGCTATAGCGCTACCTTGGCTATTATTAATGACCCAACTCGTTTCGCTACCATAGTTATCGGTTTTGAGTGTTAGCGTTAAGGTGTTAGTTGAACAGCTGCTAGTTGGAGGTGGAGATATAATACTTGTATTGGGTAAAAAATTATCTACATAAACAATCTCGCTACCATCAAATCCACTTACATCGTAAAAACGTAAACCTACATTAATTGTTTTGCTACTGCTTGCAGTATAACTATGACTAATTGTTTGCCATTGATTAGTTTGCGCTTCGTTAGAGTAACCTTGATAACCATCTACATATAAACGCGCCTTAATTTTTCCTTCGGTATGGTACACATCAGCCGAAAAGTTATAAGTTTGACCTGCTTCAACATTTACTTGTTGTAATAAATCGGTATTACTTTGCGAGCCGGTGTTCACATTAATAGCCGCAGATCGACTGCCGCTATTAACTACGCTAGTAGAGGGCGATAATGCAATGCCGCTATCAATCGTACTCCATGAGTCAGGAGTATTGCCTGACCATTGTTCAAAATCGCCATTAGCAACATTAGCCATTACAGGGAGCGAGCCGAGTAATAACGCAGTGCTGAGTATTGTAGTTTTATACGTCCTGTGTGACATGTTTGTTCCTATTTTTGTATTGAATAAATAATATACATTACATTGCTCAGGTTACAAAATTGTTAACTTCAAATTTAATGAAAAAACAGAGACTCATCTTTAAACTGTTTTTGAAGGTATTTTTATAAATTAATAACTAAATGGAATAACAAAGCAGATTCTATTCTTTTTTTATACTGGCTTAGCCCGTTATCCTGCATACTTAGAAAACCTCAACAGAGAATCTCTGGAAGGGGTAAAGCTCATTTTTAACAATGCTAAAAATGCATTGTGTCTAATTTTCAGGGTTATGGGGAATCGATTCATGTTGTTAGGTCAACTAAATGCTGCGGCAAGCCCGCTATCGCAAGATCAAGTACAAAAGCTGCAAGGCTTAGTGGCTGAACTAAATCCAATTCAGCAAGCGTGGGTAAGTGGTTACTTAGCTGCAAATGCTAATTCAGCTGCATTAGGTGGCGTTACAACAGGTGCACCAGCAGCAAGCGATGCCGCACCGCTAACCATTTTATATGGTTCGCAAACAGGTAATGCAAAAGGTGTAGCAGCTAAGATGAAAGAGCAAGCTGAGTCGCGTGGCTTAGCTGTAAAATTAGTTAGCATGTCTGATTACAAACCAACAGCCCTGAAAAAAGAAAAGTTTTTAACTATTGTTGTATCTACATACGGTGAAGGCGAGCCACCTGAAGACGGTGAAACACTGCACGAATTTTTAGCGACTAAAAAAGCACCTAAATTAGATGGCGTAAAAATAGCTGTTATCGGTTTGGGTGATTCGAGCTATGAGTTCTTCTGTCAAACGGCAAAAGACTTTGAAGAGCGCTTAAATAAGTTAGGCGCAGAGTCTATATATCAACGTGCCGATTTAGATGTAGATTACGAAGATGAAGCGGCAACGTGGATAGCAGGTGCACTTGATGCATTTGAACCTGATTTAAAAGCGCAACAAGATGCAGCTGGCGGTCAAACTTTAGCTATGCCTTTTGGTACACCAACTACCGCTTCAAGCCAATATACAAAACAAAACCCATTTGAAGCTGAGTTATTAACAGTACAAAAAATCACGGGTCGCGACTCTACTAAAGATGTACGCCATGTTGAAATTTCACTCGAAGGTTCAGATATTACTTATACCCCTGGCGACTCGTTAGGTGTGTACTTTTTAAATGATGATGTATTAGTTGATGAAGTACTTACACTCACTCAAATTGATGCGGCTAGCGTTGTAAAAGTAGGAAATGACGAGCTAAACGTGCGTGATGCATTAATTGAAAAACTAGAGCTTACTCAATCATACCCAGGCTTTGTAGACAAATATGCAGTAGCAACGGGCACGCCTGAATTATTGAAGCTTGTGGAAGATAAAACCGCAATGCGTGCGTATATCGAACCTCGTCAAATATTTGATGTCATTCGCCAAAACCCAGCAAAAATTGATGCGCAAACATTAGTAGATTGCTTACGTAAACTACAAGCTCGTTTGTACTCTATTGCATCTAGCCAAAGCGAGGTTGAAGACGAAGTACATTTAACTCTAGGCTTAGTTGAATTTGATGCATTTGATAGTGAGCATTTAGGTGGCTGTACTGGTTACTTAACTCGCCGTGCAGAAGAGGGTTGTAAAGTTAAAGTATTTAGCGAACACAATGACAACTTCCGCCTGCCAACTAATGATGACACACCAGTTATTATGGTTGGTCCTGGTACGGGGATTGCGCCGTTCCGTGCATTTTTACAAGAGCGTGACTCGCGTGAAGCACAAGGCAAAAACTGGTTGTTTTTTGGTAACCCACATTTCACCCAAGACTTTTTATACCAAGTAGAAATACAGGGTTATTTAAAGTCAGGTTTGCTCAATAAAGTAGATGTTGCATTTAGCCGCGATCAAGCCGAAAAAGTATATGTACAAGACAAGTTACGCAGTAACAGTAAAGATGTGTTTGAGTGGCTAGAAGCTGGCGCTCACCTTTATATTTGTGGTGATGCAAATCGTATGGCGAAAGATGTACACAATGCCTTGGTTGATATCATCAAAGAAAACACAGGCAAGAGCAATGAAGACGCAGAGCAATATTTAAAAGATTTACGTAGCGCAAATCGCTATCAGAAAGACGTGTATTAATCACGTTTCTTATTTTATTTAACAGCTAACAGCCGTCACTGTAACAAATTTAGGATTTAAAATGAGCGAACAAGATAAAAACGTAAAACTTTCTGATAACGAACGTTTGAAAAGAGAAAGTAACTTTTTACGTGGCACCATAGAAAAAGATTTAAAAGACGAAATTACCGGTGGTTTCACTGCCGATAACTTTCAGCTAATTCGTTTCCATGGGATGTATCAACAAGATGACCGCGATATACGCGGTGAACGCGCTAAGCAAAAACTAGAGCCGCTACATAATGTAATGTTACGCGCACGTATGCCTGGCGGTATTATTAAGCCAGAGCAGTGGTTAGCAATCGACAAGTTTGCAGATGACAAAACAAGCTATGGCAGTATTCGTTTAACTACGCGTCAAACATTTCAGTTTCATGGAGTGTTAAAGCCAAATATTAAAGGCATGCACCAAATGCTTGATAGCGTAGGCATAGACTCTATTGCTACAGCAGGTGACGTTAACCGTAATGTACTTTGTACAACGAACCCTGTTGAGTCTGAGTTACATCAAGAAGCTTACGATTGGGCTGCAAAAATTTCTGAACACTTATTACCAAAAACTAAAGCGTATGCTGAAATTTGGTTAAATGGCGAAAAAGCAGAAACCACAGAAGAGCCAATTTTAGGTTCTAACTATTTACCGCGTAAGTTTAAAACAACGGTAACAATTCCGCCGAATAACGAAGTTGATATACACGCTAACGATTTAAACTTTGTAGCTATTGCTGAAAACGGCAAGCTAGTTGGTTTTAACGTGTTAGTGGGTGGTGGCTTAGCTATGACGCATGGCGATACTGCAACGTATCCGCGTAAAGCAGATGACTTTGGCTTTATCACATTAGACGATACCTTAAAAATTGCAGAGCATGTTGTATCTGTACAGCGTGATTGGGGTAATCGTTCAAATCGTAAAAATGCAAAAACTAAATATACATTAGACCGTGTAGGTGTTGATGTATTTAAAGCCGAAGTAGAAGCGCGCTCAGGTGTTACGTTTGCACCAAGTCGCCCGTTTGAGTTTACTCACCGAGGTGATCGTATTGGTTGGGTTGAAGGCATTGATGGTAAGCACCATTTAACGTTGTTCATTCAAAGTGGTCGTATTTTAGACTACCCAGGTAAACCACTTAAAACAGGTTGTCGTAAAATTGCAGAGGTTCACCAAGGTGATATGCGTATGACGGCAAACCAAAACTTAATTATTGCTGGCGTACCTGCAGATCAAAAAGCCGTGATTGAAGAGATTGCACGTAGCCATGGCTTAATTGACGATACAGATTCGCAGCAGCGTAAAAACTCTATGGCTTGTGTTTCACTGCCAACGTGTCCGCTTGCAATGGCAGAAGCAGAACGTTACCTACCAAGTTTAATTGAAAAAACCGAAGCACTACTTGCTAAGCACGGAATACCAAATGACAGCATTATAATGCGCGTTGTAGGGTGCCCTAATGGTTGTGGTCGTGCACTTCTTGCAGAAGCGGGTTTAGTAGGTAAAGGACCTGGTAAGTATAACGTGTATTTAGGTGGCAATTTAGAAGGTACACGTATTCCTAAATTGTACCTTGAGAACGTAGGCGAAGATGTTTACTTAGAGGCATTCGATAAGCTAATTGGTCAATGGGCTAAAGAGCGTAACGAGGGTGAATGTTTTGGTGACTTTGTTATCCGCAAAGGCATTGTTGCTGAAGTAAAAGTATCAGTAACCGATTTTCACGCATAATTTAATACCAGCGCGAAGCGTTGGTGAGGCTTGAAATTTACCATGAGTGAATTTAAAAACATTTTACAGCTAGATAAGCAAAGCCAAACGGCTATGTTAGCTGATGCTAATGGTTTACTAGCTAACATGAGCGCCGAGCAGCGTGTAACTTGGGCGCTTGATAATTTGCCAAATACGGCTTTTTTATCATCTAGCTTTGGTATTCAAGCAGCTGTAATGCTGCATTTAATGACATCGCAGCGTCCAGATATCCCAGTAGTATTAACTGATACAGGTTATTTATTTCCAGAAACTTATCATTTTATTGAGCAAATGAGCGAACGTTTATCACTAAATTTAAAAGTGTATAAAGCGCAGCTTAGCCCAGCATGGCAAGA
Source organism: Pseudoalteromonas sp. Z9A5 (assembly GCF_011378875.1). Taxonomy (NCBI): domain Bacteria; kingdom Pseudomonadati; phylum Pseudomonadota; class Gammaproteobacteria; order Alteromonadales; family Pseudoalteromonadaceae; genus Pseudoalteromonas; species Pseudoalteromonas sp. Z9A5. The sequence continues at coordinate 98,951 of NZ_WTLC01000006.1, read as the reverse complement.
AGCTAAATTTGGTAAATTATGGGAGCAAGGCGAAGGCGGTATTAAGCAATATAATCAGCTTAATAAAGTAGAGCCAATGACTCGCGCGTTAAAAGACATTGATGCGGGTACTTGGTTTAGCGGTTTACGCCGTGACCAATCATCTACTCGTGCCGATAAGCAATTTGTAGAGATTAGCCGTGGCACCGTTAAAGTGTATCCGATTATTGAATGGTCTAACCGTGATGTATATCAGTACCTTACAAAGCACGACTTACCTTATCACCCATTATGGGAGCAAGGTTATGTGTCGATGGGTGATGTACATACAACGCGTAAATTAGAGCCAGGAATGAGCGAAGAAGAAACCCGCTTTTTTGGTTTAAATCGAGAATGTGGATTACACATTGATGGCGATGGTATTTAATAATATTTTTGTCAGTAAAAAATAAACAAAAACGCAGCTAAGGCTGCGTTTTTATTACAAAAAAATTGCCAGATCACAGGTTTTTTATTAGACTCAATAGAATAAAGGATTAACTAAAGCAGGAACGCTATGAAATACTTTACCTATTTAGCAATATCAGTCATGGTTATTGCTGTCATTTCTTTGTTTTATCTAAAAAAACCAGACGGTCAAACATGGCTTTCCACTGCATCAATTAGTAATGACTCACACCAAATTAAAGAAAAAATAACCGCACTATCCAGCAGTACATTTGAACAAGCAATGCAAGGTGTAAAGCAGGCAGGTGATAAAATAGCGAGCAGTATTTCAGACGAACCCATTCCATCAATGGTACCTAGTGGTAAAATTTATAAGTGGCAGGGTAAAAACGGTGAGTGGAATTATTCCGATACGCCAAACCCGAACGGGAATAGTATTGAATTAAAACTAGATCCTAAAGATATTACCGTTATTGCCGCAGAAGACACCTCAATTTTAAACAGCAAATCAAAAGCATCAAACGATGAAGACGTATCAGAAACAGTAAGTATTTTTAATCCAGACTCGGTTAAAAAGTTATTTAAAGACGCCGAAAACGTAAAAGAAAAACTAGAGAAGCGTAATAAAGAAATAAACAATTTAAGTGCGCTTTAACTATTTAGAGTGAGCGCTTTTATGGTTTTTTAAATAACGCTTTTCGGCTTCCATTAATAAGACTGTTAAATATATTTTAGTGGGAAGTGACAACAACACACCTATAGCAATACATGCTGCCGCTATAATTATTCCTTTAATACCATGATCTACAGTGAAGTAACTCGACACAATTAAAGTGTGGCCAGTCACAATAAGGCACAACCCAAGCACTATTGATGTTTTAAGCAGCCTAATTATCATTATTTGCGACATAGTCACCTCGCTAAGAGTAAGCTTATTGTAGACAGGCTTTAAATACTTGGCATTGATTTAAGACAACAAACAGTACAAAAAAGCCCAGCTTATTACTAAACTGGGCTTTCAAATGTATTAACTACAGCGTTTGTTAGTCGAGCATATTACGCAGTACATATTGTAAAATACCGCCATGTTTGTAGTAATCCCACTCTTTAGGGGTATCAATACGTACATCGGCACTCAGGCTAACTTTTTTACCTTCTGCATTGGTTGCAATAACGGTTACTTCATCGGTTTTATCATACAAGCCATCAATATCAAATTGCTCTTGACCGGTTAACCCATGTGACTCATAGCTTTCACCTTCTTTAAATTGCAGAGGTAGTACACCCATACCAATTAAATTAGAGCGATGAATACGTTCGTAGCTTTGTGCTACAACGGCTTTAACACCTAATAAAAGTGAGCCTTTAGCAGCCCAGTCACGAGACGACCCCGTGCCGTATTCTTTGCCCGCTAAAATAATAAGAGGCGTATTATTTTTTTGATACTCCATTGCAGCATCATAAATACTCTCTAGCGTATCGCCAGGCTGAGTACGTGTTACCCCGCCTTCAGTTCCCGGTGCTAGTAAGTTTTTAAGACGCACATTAGCAAACGTGCCGCGCATCATTACTTCGTGATTACCACGGCGTGAACCGTACGAGTTAAACTGCGCTTTATCTACGCCGTTTTCTTGTAAGTATAGACCTGCTGGCGCATCCGCTTTAATAGCACCCGCTGGAGAAATATGATCAGTGGTTACTGAATCCCCAAGCTTAGCTAAACAACGTGCACCCTCAATAGTTGGAATGCCCGGCGGTTCAACTTTCATACCATCAAAAAATGGTGCTTTTTTAATGTAGGTAGATGCGTCATCCCAATCATAAAGTTTACCATCGGGTATTTGAATTTGCTGCCAGCGGCTATCGCCTTCGTAAACGTTAGCGTAGCTTTTTTCAAACATCTCTTTAGTAACTGTTTCTTTAACTAGGTCGCTCACTTCTTTAACGCTTGGCCAAATGTTTTTAAGGTAAATATCGTTACCGTTAGCATCTTGCGCAAGTGGTTCGTTGTATACGTCAATGTCGGTTCTACCGGCAATGGCATAAGCTACAACAAGTGGAGGTGAGGCTAAAAAGTTCATTTTAACATCTTGGTGAATACGACCTTCAAAGTTACGGTTACCCGATAAAATAGAGCTAACCACTAATTTATGCTTTTGAATCGCATCTGATATTTCAGTCGCTAGTGGGCCTGAGTTACCAATACAGGTAGTACAACCATAGCCAACTAAGTTAAAGCCTAAGCTTTCTAAGTCGTCCATTAAGCCGGCTTTTTCTAGGTAGTCGGTAACAACTTTAGAACCTGGAGCAAGTGATGTTTTAACCCAAGGTTTTACATTAATACCTAACTGCTTCGCTTTTTTAGCAACCAAGCCTGCGGCTAAAATTACACTCGGATTAGAGGTGTTAGTACAGCTGGTAATCGCGGCAATAACGCAAGCACCATCGTTTAGCTCAAACTCTTGTCCTTTAAATTTAACTTTAGCGGCGCCCATAAATTGTGCTTCATTTACAGGTTCATCTGGGTTTGTTGTTGGGCCTTCGCCTTCGATACGAGCTTGTTCTTCATCGCTATTATCACGACGAGCCATACGTTCATCTTGAAAGTTTTTTAAATGCTGGCTAATCACTTCACCAGCCTTATTTAGGGAGATTCTATCTTGTGGTCGCTTAGGACCCGCAAGGCTTGGTACAACATCACCTAATTTAAGCTCGAGTGTATCGGTATAGTTGGCTTCGTCACCATCGTTACGCCATAAACCTTGATGTTTGGCGTAATCTTCAATTAACTTAAGGTGACTTTCATCGCGATTTGTTAAACGTAAATAGCTGATTGTTTCATCATCAATCGGGAAAATACCACACGTAGCGCCGTATTCTGGTGCCATATTCGCTATGGTTGCTCTGTCTGCAAGTGGTAGATCGGCAAGGCCGTCACCATAAAACTCTACAAATTTACCCACTACGCCATGGTTACGTAGTATCTCGGTTACTGTTAATACTAAATCGGTTGCAGTCGTGCCTTCAGGTAAGCGGCCGCTTAGCTTCATACCTACTACTTGTGGGATGAGTAAGCTAATTGGTTGACCCAGCATAGCTGCTTCGGCTTCAATGCCGCCTACACCCCAACCAAGTACACCTAAGCCATTTATCATGGTTGTGTGAGAGTCGGTACCTACGAGTGTATCTGGGTAAGCGAACTTTTTGCCATCGCGGTCTTCATTAAAAACAACGCGTGCTAAGTATTCTAAATTCACTTGGTGAACAATACCGGTTGCTGGTGGCACTACTTTTAAATTATCAAAAGCGGTTTGTCCCCAGCGTAAAAATTCGTAACGTTCTTTATTTCGGTCGTATTCTAGTTTTGCATTTAAATCAAAAGCACCATCGTTACCATAACCATCTACTTGTACCGAGTGATCAATAACAAGCTCAGCAGGAGATAACGGATTTATTTTTGCAGGATCTCCCCCTAGTTTTTCCATTGCGTCACGCATTGCGGCTAAATCAACAATAGCAGGTACGCCAGTAAAATCTTGCATAACAACGCGGGCAGGGGTAAAGGCTACTTCAGATGCAGGTTTTGCTTGAGAATCCCAGTCAAGGAGCGCTTGAATGTCTTGTTCTTTAATATTTGCGCCATCTTCGTTACGGAGAAGGTTTTCAAGTAATACTTTTAAAGAAAAGGGCAATCGTTTCGCTTTGTCGCCAAGTCCTTTTAGAGAATGAATGTGATATTGCTCACCATTAATTGTGAGCTGATGCTGGGTATCGAAACTATTATTCATTATTTGCCCCTTTATGAATTATAAAAATATTTTGAAGAGTGACCTCTGTAGTGTTCGTGTAGCAAAGTACATACCAGTGTAAAAAAACCGTGTTTATAGAACGAATTTTATACAGTAACTATAGTAGAGATGATGCCGAAAAACTTAATTTCAAGAGAGGATTTAAAAGAGGGATAAAGGAGCAAAAGTTATTTAGACCCTCACAAATTACAGCAGCCAACCTTGCTGCTTAGCTTTAATGCTTAAATAGAGTAGGGCGACAGCAATTATAATTACAAAAACAGGCATAAATACAGCGCTCAGTCCTAGCAGTTCAATACTATTGATTACAATAAAATTATAATATTGCTGAATTAAAATAGCGATGAGCGATAACGTAAAAATTGGAATTGCTAACGACTTTTTAGCAAGTAACAAAAGACAACCTAAAGTGCCTCCAAATACGGCTGTAGAAAATGCAATGGTAGATAAAATAGGAATGTTAGAGTATGCAGCTTGTTGATCTAGCAGTAGTTTACTTATCAATTCTGGTGTCATCATCATTTGTATCGCAAATGCAATAACGCCAAGTAAATTCCATACTAGCGCAGCCCATACCGCAGGTTTAAACCAATTTTTAGGTGGTGTGGCAGACATTTTATAACCTTGTTTTTATTGTTATTAACTGGGTTATTAAAGAGTAAAAAGGCCAACTTAACAAGTTGACCTTTTTATATAAAAAAGAGGACTTTTAAATACTTAACCAAACGAAATAGGACGACGACCTGTTTTATCATCAACTTTTGGTTTTTTAGTTCGCTTACGCTTAGCTTTAGCAGGTTGACTTGCGGGTTGTGATGCAGCTTGCTTTGCCTCAGTTTGAGTCTGCACAGCAGGTTTTTCTGCAGGCACTGCATCTTCATTTAACGCAAGTTGAAAAAACTCACCATCAAATTCTAATACATCGCCACTGTATAATTTTTTCCGCTTTATTGTACAAATTTCATGGTTAACACCCACATAGCCTTCAGTAATTAGGTTTTTAGCTTGGCCGCCACCTTCAACTAAGTTTAGTACTTTTAGTAATTTGCAGAGTTCAATTGGCTCTTCTTCTAATTCTATTTCTATATATTCTTCGTTCATATTTGCTCTCGGTGGGGTAACGCACAAGCTGTAGTATAAAGGCTTGCAGCTACTTTTGCACCAAAGCAAGTAACTTTAACTAAACGTAATACGTAAATAGTTATGAAAGTTTTTATGTATTTTATCTGTCTTTAAAAAAACTGAAGCAATTGAAGGTTAAGCTTTATTGCAATCAATTTTACGTATGGCTCGCTAATTGCTAAAGCTCTGGCGGATTAAATAGTTTTCATTAAGTGGAGTAGGAAATGGGCGTAAGATTAGCAATGAAAAAAGAGCTAATGGGCTTAGATAATTCAGATATGTTAACTGCAGATGATGTAAGGTCGCACCTTAGTACTCAGGTAAAAGAGCAAAAAGAAGATGCTGAACGTGGTTTTTCAGTGATTTCAAAATTTAATGATTATCATAGCCGGTTAATAAGCGGTGTTACCAATAGAAAATCGATACTTGAATTCGAGCGCCATCGTTTATTTAAAGAAGTTTTATATACTCGTAAAAGTGTTGATGCTTGGTTAGATAACCAAATTAACTGATTTGCTATTTATCGAAAACCGAATAGACTACAAGTGTAATCTATTCGAGGTTGATGATGAAAAATATACTTTTAGCGTGCTTAGTCATTTTATTAAGTGCGTGTCAGCAGCCCACTGTGTATGTTTATACGCAAGCATTGAGTGCAAATCAAAAGCAGCAGCTAGAAACTAGACTGGCTGCTCAAACCTTACCTTATCAATACCAAAGCATTGCAATACCAAAAGCGTACCAAGATGCGACGTTAATTGTGTCTTATAAAAACGTTGATAACGGACAGTTAGAACAGTTAACGCTAATAATGCAGAGTATGGGGTTTAAACCTGACATTGTTTACAGCTCGGCAGATAATCATCATTACACTAATGGGAATATAGGTTTTTATTTACGGTCGACTTCTAAAAGCACTCTTCTGAGCATGCCAAATATTATGCTTACAACGGGCTGCTCAAACGATAAATATAATAATATGCGTGTTTCATTTAACGAAAAAAAGGCTCAATTTACATTACCAAGTGGTGTAAAAACGTTTTTGAATTGGGAGCTTTTTAAACAGTATTTAGTTATTTATTATCAAAATACGTCGCAATCGTATACGCATATCACACCTAATATAAGCACACCCTTTGGTCAAAAACCGTCAGATACTTTTACCTATAATGCGCATGTAGACAAACCAGATTGGCTTAATTGCTCACTACAAATTGTTTATATGGACTGAGTGATAGAGTTAACCGTGAGTTTCTATATGTTCACTAAGTTTTGCAATACGCAGACTCATTCCCTCTATAATTCGGTCTTTAATTTTTTCGCGGATCACATTAGGTAAACGAGTGAGGGCTTCAGGGGTAATAGCGAGTACTATTGTGTCGGTCTTGGCGCGTGCGCTAGTACTGCGCTCTCGATTATTTATAAAGGCGCCTTCACCTATAAATTCACCAGGCTCTATAGTACCAAGCTCCAGTAAATGGTTATGCTTAAATACTAATAACGCACCGCTAAGTACAATGTACAAGCGCTTGTCGTTATCGTATTGCTTAAATAAAAACTGGTGCTGGCTTACTAAATACAACAGACCGAACGATTCTAATAATACTTGGCGCTCGTTAAGCGTAAATTCTTTAAAAAAGTGCAGCCTGTTTATAATTTCCATCTGTTTAAATAATGGAATATGCTCGATTAGCTTCATCAATAACCAAATGTGTTAAAAGCGTTTAATCAGCTAATATTGCGCTCTTTTAATTTTCGGGTCAACGTGTTGCGTCCCCAACCAATTTTTATTGCAGCATCTTGTTTGTGACCAGAGCAATTAGCTAATGCTGTTTTAATTAAGCGTGTTTCTAATTGTGCTTGAATATCAGGCCAGATATTTTCTTTACCCTGTTTTAGTTCCTGATTAAGCCATTGCTGAAATGCATCTAACCAATCACCTTCTTCTTGCGTTGGTGACGCATCAAGAATCTCTGGCGGTAAATCTTGTTCGGTAACAAGTTCCCCAGGAGCCATTACAGTAAGCCAGCGGCAGGTGTTTTCAAGCTGGCGTACATTACCTGGCCAATTAAATAAACGTAATTGTTCGGTGGCTTTAGGGCTAAGTACTTTGCTTTCTACTTGTAGGTCTTTGGCGCTTTTGTGTAAAAAGTGCTGTGATAAGCGTTCAATATCTTCGGTACGTTCACGAAGAGCTGGCAAACGAAGACGCACTACGTTAAGGCGATGAAACAAATCATCCCTAAACTTCCCTTGTTTTACTAAGTCTTCAAGATTTTGGTGTGTAGCTGCAATAATACGGACATCTACTTTTATACTTTGATGTCCACCAACGCGATAAAACTCACCATCGGCAAGTACGCGTAGTAAGCGAGTTTGTACATCGAGTGGCATATCACCAATTTCATCTAAAAATAATGTTCCGCCATTGGCTTGTTCAAAGCGACCTTTACGAACACTATCTGCGCCTGTAAATGCGCCTTTTTCGTGACCAAAGAGCTCAGACTCAACAAGTTCTTTAGGAATTGCTGCCATATTAAGTGCAATAAACTGATTTTCTTTACGTGGGCTATGGTTATGCAGAGCACTTGCAACAAGCTCTTTACCGGTACCCGATTCGCCATTAATAAGCACGCTCATGCTAGAAGCCGATAGTTTACCTATCGCTCTGAACACTTCTTGCATTGCGGGTGCTTCACCAATTATGTGCGCACTTTTAGGAGGAGCTTGTTTGCGTTTAGTTTTTTTAGTGGAGTTTGCTCTAAATGCACTTTCAACAAGAGCAACCGCTTCGTTTAAATCAAACGGCTTAGCAAGGTACTCAAAAGCCCCTTTTTGAAACGCATTAACGGCTGAGTCTAAATCTGAGTGTGCGGTCATTATAATTACCGGTAACCCAGGATTTTGCTCTGCTATAAGCTCAAGTAAAGCCATGCCATCCATACCTGGCATTTTTACATCAGACACCAAAACAGCTGGTTGGCTAAATTTTAATGCACTTAATACATCTTGCGCATTAGCAAAGCTTTCCGTGTTAAACCCTGCTCGGGTTAGTGCCTTTTCAAGTACAAAGCGAATTGAGGCATCATCATCTACAAGCCAAACTGTTTTCATGCAAACTCCAAACATTAATCTGCAAAGGGCAGATAGATATTAAATTCAGTATGTCCAGGCCAGCTATCACATTCAATGTAGCCATCGTGCTGATCAATGAGTGTTTGCGCTATAGAAAGCCCCAACCCAGAACCACCTTCTTTGTTAGTGGTCATCGGGTAAAACAATGTTTCGCGTACGCTATGATCTATGCCTGGTCCGTTATCAGATATTTGGATCAACAAGGCTTTTTTAGGCGCTTTTCCTGGGCGACGATGTTGATGGTTTATACGGGTTTTTATTTTTATTTCACCGCCATCTACAAGCGCCTGCTGAGCATTGCGCACAATATTTAGTACTACTTGCTGTATTTTACCTTGGTCAATGTACACATCAGGAATGCTTGGGTCGTAATCTTTTGCTAAGCAAATATTAGAACAATTATCTAATGTGCTTAACCTAATAACTGATTCCAGAGTCTGATGTATGTTGCCATAAGATTTTTGCGGAAGTTGGTTTGGTCCTAGGAGCCTATCAACTAATTCACATAATCTGTCTGCTTGCTCAATTATGAGCTCGGCACATTGATCTCTTTCTTGTTGATCAACTTCATACTGCAATAACTGCGCCGCTCCGCGAATTCCACCTAAAGGATTTTTTATTTCATGGGCAAGACCACGAATTAAGTTGCGTGCAGCTTGGTATTGGTGCATTTGATTTGATGCTTGATCGTGCTTTATTTCATCATCGGTTTGGCGCCACTCCAATAAAATATACAACGTATCTTTAAACTTTATTCGTCTTGAACTTACTGCAACTTTGGCGTGGCGAGAGTCGCTAAACACCACGTCAGCTCTGTGTTGCTGGCAATCTACGCCATCTATCAATGAATACTGCTCAATGCGTTTTAAATCAATTGAATGGTAGTTAAAAAGGCTATCGAAAGGTTGCTCTAACAAGCGTTTAGTACCAAGGCCTAGTAACTCACTAGTGCTGGTGTTGGCATAAACAACGGTGAAGTTTTTATCAAGTAGCATGACTGCTGTTGTTTGATTTTGCCAAATGGCATCAAGTAGCTCAGGGCTAAAATTTTCATTGTTAATCATAGTTGCACCATTTTAGTGCGCTAATGTTTGCAGGCAAGTTATTTTAGTAAAATGGACTGCGGCGCCTAAATATCAAGCTGTAATTTATCTGCCTAGAGTTAAGCCTTTTCTGTGCATAAAAAACACACAAGGTTGGCTTACGGCAATAATTTGATTGTTTTTATTAAAAAGTTTTACTTGTAACGTATGTTCACCGCGCTTTACATCTCTTATTGCAAATGTTGAATCAACGCCGGCTGGACCATTTGCTTTACCATCAATAAAAAGCTGTATTGTAAATCCACTTTCGTACCGTGGTGTTATGCGGCTGGTAACATAAACAGTTCCCGTATTTTCACGAATAGTTTGATTATGCTCTGGTGACGAAATCGTAATATTAAATGCTGTATTTTTAGGTTGGTCTTCTGTGTTTAAAATATCGGTATTAGTAGCAGGCATAGTAAGATTTTGGCTCGTGAGCTTTACCTCCGTCGCGCCTTTATGTGGTGTGTCTGAAAACACAAGTACGCCATTTTTATCTTTCCAAGCGTAAATCTTTGTTTCACCAGCATAACCATAATTACTTAATCCTAAAGCAATTATTAGTAATAAAATCTTGTTATTCACCCTGCAACCTTGCATTTTTTACGATAACTTAACTTTAGTGGAGATTGATTAAATTTACCATTAAAAAAGCCCGCAAAGCGGGCTTGAGAACACACATTATTTAACAGCTAATAAATTAACAGCTGTAGTACATTTCAAACTCAACTGGGTGAGTTGTCATGTTAAGCTTTTCTACTTCTTTAGATTTAAGACCAATGTAAGCATCAATTAAATCATCAGTGAATACACCACCTTGAGTTAAGAATTCACGGTCTGCGCTAAGTGCAGATAGTGCTTCGTCAAGTGATGCTGCAACAGTTGGAATTTCTGCTGCTTCTTCAGCTGGTAAGTCGTATAAATCTTTATCCATTGCATCGCCAGGGTGGATCTTATTTTTAATACCATCAAGGCCAGCCATAAGCATTGCTGAGAAAGCAAGGTATGGGTTAGCAGTTGGATCCGGGAAGCGTACTTCAATACGACGACCTTTTTCAGATGGAACCACTGGGATACGGATTGATGCAGAACGGTTACGTGCAGAGTATGCAAGCATAACTGGTGCTTCAAAACCTGGTACTAAACGTTTGTACGAGTTAGTAGATGCATTTGCAAAAGCGTTAATTGCTTTAGCATGCTTGATGATGCCGCCAATGTAGTAAAGAGCATCTTCAGAAAGACCGCCGTACTTGTCGCCTGCAAAAAGGTTTACACCGTCTTTAGCAAGTGACTGGTGACAATGCATACCAGAACCGTTATCACCAACAACTGGCTTAGGCATAAACGTTGCTGTTTTACCGTATAAGTGAGCCATGTTGTGGATAACATATTTCATTTCTTGAATTTCATCCGCTTTTAATACCATTGTATTAAAGCGAGTAGCGATTTCGTTTTGACCCGCTGTAGCTACTTCGTGGTGATGTGCTTCTACTACTTGGCCCATTTCTTCTAGAACTAGACACGTAGCTGAACGCCAATCTTGGAAATCATCAACAGGAGCAACTGGGAAGTAACCGCCTTTAACACCAGGACGATGACCTGTATTGCCATCTGCATATTCTTTATCTGAGTTCCAAGCTGCTTGCTTAGAATCAATTTTGTACATTGAACCAGACATATCTGATTTATATTTAACATCGTCAAATACAAAAAACTCTGGCTCAGGACCAAATAAAACGGTATCTGCAATACCAGTAGACTTCATGTACTCTTCAGCGCGCTTAGCAACTGAACGAGGGTCGCGCTCATAACCTTGAAGAGTTGAAGGCTCAACTACATCACAACGAACGATTAAAGTTGTTTCTTCTGTGAAAGGGTCTAGTTTGATTGATTCAGGAACTGGCATTAATACCATGTCTGATTCGTTTATGCCTTTCCAACCAGCGATTGAAGAGCCATCGAACATTTTACCGTCTTCGAAAAAGTCTTCATCAACTTGGTGATGAGGAATAGATACATGTTGTTCTTTACCCTTAGTGTCAGTAAAGCGTAAATCAATGAACTTAACGTCATTTTCTTTAATAAAATCTAAAACCGATTGCGACATGTGTCCTCCAACTATTGGGTTTTGTTATTGCTGCGTAATTGCTTTGGCATTTACCAAGCTGATTTTGTGCCATTTTTATAACTATATGTTTATAAATTAAAAAAATTAAGATGCTACAAAATGGATCAAATTGGTGCACTTTATTGGTGCGTAAAAAGTCCCTTTTGGTGCAAGTTTTACACGGTGTAATTTGTTGCTAATTTAATCACACTAAATTAGCATAACTTAAATGTAAAAGAGTACCAAAAATATCTGTAAAATGGCAAAAATGGCTGTTTTTCTGAAATTAATCAAAATTTAATTCATCTAAATGTCATATATAAAACAGATACTTAGTGAAAGTATTGAGAAAGTTTTAAAATATGTATTGGATAAACTTTCATCCATGTCATTAATGAGGGATAATATGCGCCCTTTTAAATCCTATGCTTGGACATCTCGTGAAAACGCAGATGAGTGCGTAGATCTTGCAGGATCAATGAGAATTTAATTTCTCTGAGTAAATATATGAGCATCGAAAAGTTAAGAAATATAGCGATTATCGCGCACGTTGACCACGGTAAAACAACACTGGTTGACAAACTACTTGAGCAATCAGGTACATTAGAAACACGCGGCGGTAACGAAGAGCGCGTGATGGACTCAAACGACATTGAGAAAGAACGTGGTATTACCATTTTGGCTAAAAACACAGCCATTTCTTGGAACGACTACCATATCAATATCGTAGATACTCCGGGACACGCCGATTTCGGTGGTGAAGTTGAACGCGTACTTTCGATGGCTGACTCAGTATTATTACTTGTTGATGCTCAAGAAGGTCCAATGCCACAAACGCGTTTCGTTACGCAAAAGGCATTCGCGCAAGGCTTAAAGCCAATCGTAGTTATCAATAAAATTGATAAGCCTGGTTCACGTCCTGATTGGGTTATGGATCAAATCTTTGATTTATTCGACAACCTTGGCGCAACTGACGAACAGTTAGATTTTAAAGTAATCTACGCTTCAGCAATCAACGGCTGGGCAACACTAGATTTAGACGAGCCATCAGACAACATGGAACCTATGTTCAAGATGATCGTTGACGAAGTATCACCACCGGATGCAGATCCTGAAGGTGACTTCCAAATGCAAATTTCTCAACTAGATTACAACTCTTATGTTGGTGTAGTTGGTATTGGTCGTATTAAACGTGGTTCTGTTGCTCCTAACCAACAAGTTACTATTATCAGTGCTGATGGCACTACACGTAATGGTAAAATTGGCGCAGTACAAAGCTACCTAGGTCTTGAACGTATCGAAACTGAAAGAGCTTACGCTGGTAACATCGTAACTGTAACAGGTATTGGTGAGCTTAAGATTTCTGATACAGTTTGTTTCCCAGGAAACGTTGAAGCATTACCACCACTAAGTGTTGATGAGCCAACTGTAACAATGACATTCTCTGTAAATAACTCACCTTTCTGTGGTAAAGAAGGTAAGTTTGTAACGTCACGTAATATCCGTGAACGTTTAGACAAAGAATTAGTACACAACGTAGCACTTCGCGTTGAAGATACTGGTAGCCCAGATAGCTTCCGTGTTTCTGGTCGTGGTGAATTACACCTAGGTATCTTAATCGAGAACATGCGTCGTGAAGGTTACGAGCTTTCAGTTTCTCGTCCAGAAGTTATCTTACGTACTGTAGATGGCGTTCTAGAAGAACCGTTTGAAACAGTTACTATTGACTGTCAAGACGAGCACCAAGGTTCTGTTATGGAGCAAGTTGGTCTACGTAAAGGTGAACTTACTAACATGACTCCAGATGGCAAAGGCCGTATGCGTTTAGACTTCATGATCCCTAGCCGTGGTTTAATTGGTTTCCAAACTGATTTCATGACGCTTACTTCGGGTTCTGGTCTTATGTACCATACGTTCGATCATTACGGTCCTCACAAAGGTGGCGACATCGGTGTTCGTAAGAACGGCGTAATGATTGCAAACGCAACTGGTAAAGCACTTACTAACGCATTATTCAACTTACAAGAACGCGGCCGTTTATTCATCGGTCACGGTGTTGAAGTATACGAAGGTATGGTTATCGGTATTCATAACCGTGATAACGACCTTACAGTTAACGCCCTTAAAGGCAAGCAGTTAACTAACGTACGTGCATCTGGTACTGATGAAGCGCAAACGCTTTCTCCACACCTTAACTACTCACTTGAGCAAGCGCTTGAGTTCATCGATGATGACGAGCTAGTTGAAGTAACTCCACTAAACATTCGTATCCGTAAGCGTTACCTTACAGAAAACGAACGTAAACGTGCAGGTCGTGGACCTAAAGCATAATCTATTAATTTAGAATTGTGATTTTAAAAGCCGCTGTATTGAAAAATACAGCGGCTTTTTTGTGGATAAAAACATGAGAAACGATAAGTCGTTAGCTGTCAGGGTTTAGCCAAAAATTATATGGCTACTGTTCTGTGGTGAAATTTCCATAATGTATTTTCCTCTAAAAGCACAGTGCCTTTTAACCTCTTCGTGAATAATTTACTTAAAGATCTTTTGCATAAGGATAAGCAATAAAAGAGGGGCAGCTTAAACAGCCGATAATGCAAAGCCCCAGTGTTTGTTGGTAGGGTATTTTTTCGTTGGGTTTCGCTGCGCTCAACCCAACCTACTTAATTATTTTGTTGGTGGTAGTTAGGTAGTAACTTACTTTTTAGGAAGTAGGGTGATTTTGCCAAATACATCTGCATCTATAAATCCACGGTTTCTGTCGCCGTTTACTGGCTGTACTTCGTGTGAGCCCATAAAGTGCTCGCGCACGTCGCTGCCATCGTTATCACAGTACGCTAGCATAAAACCTATTACTTGCTTTTCGCTAAGTGTAATTGGGGTGTTTTTAGCACCTTCTTTATAATCATTAGGGTAGAGTTTTATCGCTACTTCCCAGGTGATGTTAAAGGGCGCGGTGGTGTTGCGCTTCCAGTTACTAACTAGGTGGTCGGTATACAAATGGGCTTTTTTATCAGGTCCGTAATCGGCGGCTTGGTTATCAAGGCCAATATGGTACGCCAAAGCGGTGTGATTAAATTGATGATTACCGCCCGATGCATCGCTATCAATAAATACTTCAAGCGCATCGTCATCCCAATATTTATACGTTGGATCGGCGTGTGTATCTATTAAAACGTCATCCACAATATCGGCTTGTAGGTATAGGTAGTTTTGATCCCACAGTAAACGGTAACGCCCTTTAAAGTCAGCATCGTTTGATGGCAGTGTGCCATCCATTAAATAAGGCATGTTGTGCCAAGCAGCTTTATCCCATGCGCTTTCTGATACGCCATCAATAGTAATAGGGGTTGCAGTGTGTTCAACATCAATGGCCATTACGGGGGCGCTTAATAAAAAGCTAAAGGCGAGTGCTAATTTTTTCATTAATTTCTCAATTTTATTGTGTGCTTGTGTTGACGTAATACCTATCCTAAAACAGCTAAGTAATTAGTTACAGTGAAATACTTTCGCCTTCGTTTAAAATATACAGCGGTGTTTTAGCATCCATTTTTTTAACCATGTGTAATAAACGTAGCAAAGCAGAGTGGCTAGTATGGTCGCCCATTTTCCAACTTGAGTTACCATACCCCCACGGTATCATTACTTTGCAGTTAAGCTCTTGTGCTGCGTTTAGCGCGTCTTCTGGTGTGGTGTGAACGTAGCGATAAAATTTACCACTGTCTTTACTGTAGTAAGATGCAATAGGCATTAAGCACACATCAATATCGCCATATTTTTGCTGTATATCTTTAAAGTGTTTTGAGTAGCCTGTATCGCCTGAAAAAAATAAGGTGCTACCGTTTTGTTCGAGCAGCCAGCCATTCCATGCGTCTTTATTATTATCTTCGTAAATAAAGGGCACTAATACGCGAGCGCTAAAATGATGAGCTGGCACGGCATTAATAACTAAGTCGTCAATGCTGGTTGTTGAGTACCATGGCATTTCGGTAATATTAAAACCGCCGGTGGGGAAGTTGTCGGCCATACCGAGTGGTGTTAAATAGCGAGGTTTATTGCCAATACTTTGTATGTCGGCTTTATTAAAATGATCGTAATGAATATGCGAATACATTACCGCATCAATATTTTTGAGTTCTTGATCACTAGGCCAAACGCCTGCTTTACGATAAATACCACCACCAAGTTTAAAGCCAAGCGCAACTGGAGAATCAAATTGATTTTTTACCGGATCAAACAGCACACTTTGAGCATTTGGGGCATTAATTATAAAACTAGCGTGGCCAAGCCAGCGAACAGTATAGCCAGTATTAAGCTGGGGCTTAGTTTGTTTACCCTGATACTGGCAGTTTTCACTGCCTGTTTTACATAATAGATCAGGATGGGCTGGGTAGCAGTTTTCAGTACAGGTAGTGGGATATGTTTTTTCACCTGTGTATAAATTTTTATAACGACCGTTTTTATCGTTAATAATTATAACTGAGTCGGGGCTGGTAATACGGTTAATATTATTAGGTGCGGCGCAGGCAGTTAGTAAGCATAAAAGCGTTGTTACGATTAAAAAGCTTTTCATTGTTAATTCCTTTTAGCATGCCTTTAACATAAAAAAGCCTGCAGCTAAGCAGGCTTTTTAAAGTAAAAAATGATTAGCCAGCGCTATTCATTTGCTCAATAAATTTATTTGAATCGGCAATTGATTTATTCATGTCGTTCATTAATACTTGAATATCACGCTTAAGGTTAGTGAATTCACCTTTAATAGCTGATACCGCTTGCGCATTTAAGTTATGTTTTAAATATAAAACATTATCATGAAGCGATGTTAATACTGGTTCCATTTTGCTTTCTGCGCTGCGCATAGAGCGTAATAAAGTGCTAAATTGACGCTGTGTGTTAGCTAGCTTTTTACTGCTTTCGCGTTTAAGCGATGCGCTTTTGTATTGTTCAAGCTCGTCGCTCCACTCATCAAATAGCGCTTCAGCTACGTCTTCTACTTTATCGATGTTAGTCGACACTTCGTTTGCTGCTTTTAAGCTCGACTCGTAATCGTCATTTAATGCGTTGTACGCGTCTTGTAATTCACCGCCTTTAAAATCGATAAGGGTGGTTAGACGCTCAAGCGCTGATTGAAACTCTTCTTGAGATTCTTGTTGTGAGTCTTTGGTTTCTTCTACGCGGTCGATAAGAATATCGCGTTTGTGTACACCTACTTTTTCCATCGCAGAATAATAAGCCGATTGGCAACCTGATAAAGTAAGTGTTAGTACAAGCATTGAAACACTAAGTAATGTTTGTTTTTTCATTTGAATTCCTGTTTACGAGCGTTAGTGCTGTAAATTATGGCGCTGATTGTTATTATAATCAAAACTATATAAGCACAAGTCAATTGTATGAATGATAAGCTCTCACATTACAAACAGCAAGTTAAGTCCTTTATGCGTCAACAGCCTGGCTGGTGGATGCAGTACTTTAACCGTTGTATAGATGATCAAATAACGGTTAACGCTGGCTACTTAGCCTACGTTACTTTACTTTCTTTAGTGCCGCTTATTGCAGTGGGTGTTGCTATATTTTCGGCTTTTCCGGGCTTTGAATCTACGCGCATGGAAATTGAGAGCTTTTTGTTTACTAATTTTGTGCCCACCTCTACCGATGTTATTAGAGAGCACATTAGCTCATTTGCCGGTAACGCTAACCAAATGACGGCGGTAGGTATTGGCTTTTTAGCTGCAATTGCATTGCTGTTAATACGCAATGTAGATGCCACACTAAATCGAATTTGGCGCATAAAGAAAAAGCGCCCAATGATGATCTCATTTGCTGTTTACTGGATGGTTTTGAGCTTAGGACCTATGTTGCTCGGTGCTAGTATTGGTGTTACTTCTTATATTGTGTCTTTGGTATCGTTTGCTGATCAGGGCATTCCTGGGTTTAGTGGGTTTTTGTTAAAGCTATTACCTTATGGTATTTCAATGATTGGTTTTATTATGCTCTACACCTTAGTGCCTAATACAAGGGTGTCGTTTAAAGCTGCCGTACCGGGGGCATTATTTGCGGCACTTTTGTTTGAGTTAACTAAAAAAGGGTTTGCACTTTATATTAGCCACTTTCCTTCGTACGAAGTTATTTATGGCGCAGTAGCAACTATTCCTATTTTGTTTGTGTGGGTGTATTTGTCGTGGATTGTTGTTTTGCTTGGTGCTGAGTTTACAGCATGCATTAGCCCAAATGATATTCCCGAAACACCAGAGCTTGAACTTGAAGATGATGAGCCAACAGCAAAGGACAAAGTTTAAATGCAAGGTTTAATACAACGCGTAAAACATGCCAAAGTAGAAATTAATAACCAAGTAGTAGGCGAAATTGGCAATGGTATATTGTTGTTGCTAGGCGTTGAAAAACACGACGATAAGCAAACTGCAGATAAGCTTTTACATAAGGTGAGTAATTATCGTATTTTTACTGACGAAAACGACAAAATGAACCTAAGCCTTAAAGATATTAAAGGTGAGTTGTTAGTAGTTTCGCAATTTACTTTAGCGGCTGATACTAAAAAAGGAATGCGCCCTAGTTTTTCATCTGCAGCTACGCCAAGCCAAGCTAACGAGCTTTACGAGTACTTTGTTGCTCAAGCTAAAGAGTTGGGGATTACAATAGCCACAGGTGAGTTTGGTGCCGATATGCAAGTAAGCTTGTGTAATGATGGACCCGTTACGTTTAACTTATCTGTTTAAGCCTCTTTTTTAGTAACCACAACAATATGATTTACATAGCCCGTAATTTTTTGCGGGCTGACGTTACAACCAAATACATCGAGTAATAGCAGCTGAAGTTGCTTTAATTGCGACTCATGCTGCGATAAAAAGTTAATAAATAGCACGCCGTTGTTATTTAACGCTGAGTAGATTTTTTTATAAAATGCCTCTTCAAATAAAAATCGAGGCGCGTCTATTTGGCTAAACAAATCTAAAATAATCCAATCAATATTTTTCGCACTTTTTAAAATTTGCTGTGCATCGGCGCAAAGTAATTGCTCATTTTTATTTGACGAAAAAAACTGGGTATAGCAATCAATAATATCAGCGTTTTTTTCAACGGATGTAATGTTTGCTTGCGGGTATTTATGAGATAAGTAATTACGAATAGCACCACCGCCTAAACCTAGTTCAAGCACTTTATTTGGTGCAGTTAAGGTTTGCCACTGCAAAGCTAAGTGTTGTAAATGGGGTAAAAGTAAACTGCGCGGGTTTGTGGTATCAATAACTGATTGTAGCGTGTTGTTAATTAACAGCCATCGTAAATTACCATGCCCGCGCACTTGAATGTAGTCGCCATTATATTTATGCCAATAAAGTAGCAGCCCTTCGCTGTGGCTGTTTTCAATAAAGTGGCTGTTAATTAGACCTGTAGATAAATTGATATAGTCGTTCATGCTCTTTAGCATAAACGAGCTTTATTAAAGCGCAATGGTCAGTGTCATTAATTTTTTACGTATTGCATAGCCATCACCAAAGTCGTATTTGCAGTTTTTTTAAGATGGAGTATTGTATTTGCTATAAATAATACCAACCGACTTAATTTTATTGATTTTTTAGCGCGCTAAGTAACCAATGAAATTAGTATAGAGCCGTAGCCTTTTTTGACTTTTATTTACGGCTTATATAACAACAGGAGTATGTATGTTTCAGGTAAGCACCCCACAAAGTAGCGAAGATTGGCAAGCCTATTACCAGTTGCGCTGGCAAGTTTTACGCGCGCCTTGGGGCGAGCCTCGTGGCTCTGAACAAGACGATATGGAACAAGACTCTGAGCACCGCTTTATAAAAAATAAAGAAGGCGAAGTGCTAGGTGTAGCACGTTTGCACTTTAATAATCATGAGCAAGCACAAGTGCGTTACATGGCGGTTGCAGAGGGTAATCGTAATCAGCATATTGGTAGTCGTTTGCTACATGAGCTTGAAAAAATAGCATGGACACAAAGTGCTGATGAACTGGTTTTGTTTGCTCGCGAACGTGCCCTTGAGTTTTATAAACGCCACGGTTACGAATTAAAAGAAAAAGCGCATTTAGCGTATGGCGATGTACAGCATTTTAAAATGGTAAAGCAAAAGCCATGTGAGCCAGGTTGGTTCCGTCACCCCAATTGGACGCAAGTTCTACAAAATACGTGGCGTGAGTCTATTCCAATTAGTGACGCAATGGGTATTAAGGTAGAAAGCTATACCGATTGGCAATTTACAACCAGTGCAGACCTAGACGCTAACTTAAACTTACATAACACGATGTTTGCAGGTTCTATTTATAGCTTAGCAACACTTACCGGATGGGGCGCTACGTACTTAGCACTTAAAGAAGCTGGGCTTGAAGGTAATATTGTATTAGCCGACGCTAACATTAAGTATTTAAAACCCCTTACTACAGACCCACGAGGGTGTGTTGATATTCAAACATGTAAAGGTAAGCTGAGCGATTTAGAAACAGACGGAAAGGCTAGTTACCTTGTCCCAGTCACTATTTTTGATGGCGATGATATTGTTGCTGAATTTGAAGGGCAGTTTGTAGTAAAAAAATAACTATTTAATTGTTCTAAACAAAAAAGCCAAGCAATGCTTGGCTTTTTTGTGCGTAAAACTTAGGGAAGTATTACAGCAGATCGGTTAATAATATACCTACACCAATACGCTGTATATCGGCATTGTAATCAATTAAGCTTTCGCCATAGCCGTTAAAGTATTGTGCGTAACCGCGCATACGACCCCATAAAGGAAATGACCAATCTAGCTGAATAGCACCGCGATTATCTGAATTTAAATTATTACGAGTCATAAAGCTAAATTCATGCTCATGAAAGCGATACGCTCCACTAAATTCAAAGTAACCCATATATTTATATATATCAGGGTTATCGTCGCCTTTAGCATCTAAAATATCTTCTTTTTCGTCCTCAGCTATGCGATACCAAGGTTTGAAGCTAAAAACAAAGCCTTCATTTTCCCAAATAAAGTCAGCATAAATACGGTTCCACGAGCGAGAGTTTGGCTGGCTGCGACCATTTGATTGATGTGAAATACCTAATGAAATTGCCATTTCGTCGCCCCATAATACGTTTTCTGGGTCGAGATAATTTATCCAAAATATTTCTGGCTCATAGTTAGTTTCACGAAATGGTGAAGAAATTTCTGAGTTATAAAGCTGCCAATATGACTGAAGTGTAAAACCAAAAAATATGGCTTGGTCTTCATCAGAAAAATTATCATAAAGAGGCACTTTGATTGAAAGCTGATATTTTGCTTCTAGGTTATCGAGTGGCTCGCCATCGTTATCATCTGTTAATTCGTCAAAACCATCGAAAGGACGATCGTTTGGATGTGATACATACGAAAGAGGTAAAATATAGTTACGTTTGTGTGGTGTAATTACATTTCTATTTTTTTTACCCACTTGCTCACGTGCTTGGCGTTTATCAAGCGCGGTAAGTTGTTTGTCTTCTTCAAGAGCTGAACATTTTTCACGTAAATCGTCGAGAGTTTGTTTGCCATCTCCGCCGATTACTTCATTTAAAATACACTGCTTTACAAGCTCAATATCGTTATTTTGCTCATTTGTAGGAGCTTCATCTTCTTGTGCGAAGGCAGCTGTACTTATTAAAGCAGAAAGAGTGATCCAGTGGCGCCAGCTCATTGTAATTCCTTTGTGAGTTCGGTGGGTTAGTACGTTAATTTGATTATAACGCCTTTTTACATATGTAACGGTGAACTTTTACTGAATTTGCTCTCAGATTTTATTTTATACGTATTAGAGATAAATACAGATCAAAAAAAAAGCGGCCTAAGCCGCTTTTCTAATGCAAATTAACAACATAGTTAATTTACTCTCACGCAATGAGAAGGGTGAGCTAAAGCTCAAATACGTTAGTAAAAAATTTATAAAGTTCAGTGCCTTGGTTAACACTTGCAGATGCAAAGTGCAGAATAGCTATTGCATCACAATCTAGGGTGAGCGTTTGCAGTGGTTGCTCGCTTAAGTAGCGTTCCATTCGCAAAATATTAGCAATAGGCTCACCGGCTTTAATGTGTCCGCCAAGTGGTGCTATGTATTCAACCATACCGCCAATGGGGGCGTAATAAGCAAAGCAGTCATCTAAATTACACGCATAGCGGGTTATATCAGCTGGAGTGTGCGTTGCATTTTGTAAAACACCTTTGTGATTTAAGTAACTTAAAATGCTGTTAGCATCGTTTAGTGCTTCTTTTAAATCTATTTTTTCTTGGCTGCCGAGCTCTACCGTAAATGCTTCTACAGGTATTGATAATTCACGGCCTTGCTCGCTAAGTGCATCACTTAAATACCACCATGGGCAAAAGTTAGCTTCGTCCATAGCGCCGTCAAAATCACTAGGGATAAGCAATACATGTTCAATATTAAAATAACGCGCGCTGTCGGTTGCATAGGTTGGGCAGTACAAATGCTTGCTTGAAATAGGACCTGTGTGTAAATCGAGTACTATATCAGCCTGATGAGCGAGCTTTTGTAAGTTAAGCGCAATGCGTTTACCCGTATTAAGTAAATAAGCAGGACCGTTGAGCTTGCTGTCTACTTCGTCAATAAGCGCCTGTTTGAAGTTACTTTTTAATGTAGCGTCGTCATACTGAGTATGATTTTGTGCAAACTGTGTCACTAAATTTTTATTGTAGTGATACATGCGATTCCAATTAGTACCCGTAATCGGATCGAACCTGCCAAGGGTAAACTCGCCAGATTTTTGATTACAACCAATTGGGTTAGCATAAGGTACTAATGTAATATCGCCATTAAGGTTTAAGTTTTTTAGCTGCTCAAGTAGCTGAAAAATAACCGCGTTACCTTGCACTTCAGCGCCATGCATATTGGCCTGAACATAAACACTAGGTCCTGTGCCATCACCTTTTAAACGATAGACCGGAATTGTAAGCGGTAAGCCGTTTGCAACTTCCCCTACTACAATGTTCTCTTGGCTGATGTGTGTTGTATTACTCATGCTTATTACCTTAAGTAGTGGCTGGCATTTTCGGCTTGGCGAACGCAGGTAAGTTTACCGTTTTGTAATGTGTACTCGGCGGCTAGCTCATGGCATAAAAAATACGGCATACTTTCGGTAAAGCCGTAAGCACCGCATTGGCTAAACACTAGCCAGTCGTGCTCATTTAAATCGCTTGGTAGGTTATGTTCACCTAAGCAATCAAGCGCTGTACAAAGCGGGCCGTATAAAGTGACCGCTTGAGTTTTTGCACTGGATTCACGCAGTAACGCAGCTGGAAAGTCTTGGCTGGTAACAGCAGGGCGTAATAAGTGATTTATACCGCCGCTTAAAATTACTTGCTGTTGATTATAGTTTTGTTTGCGCTCTATTACTGGGTTTGCGTAATGACCACATTCGCCCACGGCATAACGACCAAGTTCCATCCATAACTCATCTACACCCGCATCATTTTTAATTTTAGCGAGCGCAGCTATTAAGTCATCCCAATCAAGTGTTGTTTCGCTTTGTGTGTAGGGAATACCTAAACCACCACCTAAATCGAGAATTTTAAGGCTGATATTTAAATCGCCGGCAAGTTGGCTAAGTGGTGCAATCATTTGTGACCACAATTCGCTTAGCTTTTGCGTGCTAAGCATGTTGCCCCACTGAAAAATATGTAAGCCGTCAAACTTAAGTGCAGGGTAGTCGGTTACATTGAGCGCTTGCCACTCATCACAACCCAAACCAAATGGTGTGAGGCTGTCGCCGCCCAGTGGGTTTTTTTCACCTTCAGGCCAGCGTAATTGCACTCGCAGTAATACTTGTAACTGCGTATTTTGTAATTGTGCTTGTTGGTTTAACCAATGTACTTGATTGAGGCTTTCGGCTACGAATATACGCACGCCGCGCTCAATAAAGTGTTTAATTTGTTTAGGGCTTTTTGCAGGCCCTGTGTTGAGCACGCGCTGTGAGCTAATACCTTGTGCTAGTACTTGCTCAAGCTCACCTTTACTTGCTACGTCAAAATTAAAACCAGCGTTGTCTAAGCTTTGAATAATTTTAGACAATGGATTTGCTTTAACGGCGTACCATAGTTTTACGTCGGTTTGCGCAACTAAACGCGCAAGATGCGTGTTTAGTTTATCTAAGTCGTAAACAAAAAAAGGTGTATCAAGTTGTTGTGTAATTGTATTTACAGCGGCTTTGATAGGCGTGCTCAAAAAACTCATTATCGTAAAACCTCTTCAAGCAATAACGATGCATCGCTTTTCTCGTCGCGGTATTTAACAATTAACGCACACGACATACTTAAGCCTTGCTCGCGCGCCCATTCGTTTGAAGCAGGGCGAGAGCCTGGTATTACAATAGCGTACTCAGGGATTGGCTCGCCTTTATCAAGTTGGCGCTCGTTTACGCAGTCGTATACCGGAATAGTCGCTGATAAACGCACGCCAGGGGCAAGTACTGCGCCTTTTTTAATGACTACGCCTTCAACAATAATACAGCCTGCACCAATAAAAGCATCGTCTTCTACAACGACTGGGCTTGCACCAATTGGCTCAAGTACACCACCAAGCTGCACTGCAGCACTTAAATGTACGTTTTTACCTACTTGCGCACACGAACCAACTAATGCATGGCTATCAACCATTGTGCCTTCGTCGATGTATGCACCAATGTTTACATACGCTGGTGGCATAATAATGGTGCCTTTAGCAACATAAGCACCACGGCGAACACTAGAGCCACCTGGCACCATACGTACGCCATCTTCAGTACTAAATTCTTGCGGAGCTAGGTTATGCTTATCAACAAAGCCACCTGCAAACTCAGTATTAGTGCCATTTTTAAAGGCTTCTAAAATGCCTTGTTTTACTTCTACGTTAGCTTGCCATTGGCCGCTTTCGTTTTGTGATGCTGCGCGTACTGCGCCCGATTCTAAATTATTTAATAGTTCTAACCAGCTCATTATAAAAACCTGTGTTTAATGCCAAGATAAAATGGTGTTGTTTGCAGTTGTGATGCAATCGGTTTGAGTTAACTCAAGGTGTGTTAAAGGTGGACGCAATTGCGGGCTTGTTAATCGCCCTTGCAAATGCATTAATACCTTTACGGGAATAGGGTTTGCGACAGCAAATAGGCTATTAATAGCGCTTGACCACTGAGCAAATAAATTAGGGTATTGACCGCTTAAACTACGCTTTACAAATTCATGCGTTTGCACCGGCCATGCGTTTGCAGCTACTGACACTAAACCTTTTGCACCTGCTTGTGCAAAATATGGCATTAGCGCATCGTCGCCACTAAAAATAGCTAAATTAGGCGCTGCTTGTCGATAAGCCTCAAACTGAGCAATGCTGCCGCTCGCTTCTTTTAACGCCCATAAATTTTTATTGTTTTGTAGGTTTTGAATTGTTGCCGTTGGAATGCTAATAGCACTTCGACCCGGTACGTTATAAAGCATACACGGGTGAGCGCTTGCATTAAGTAGGCTTTCAAACCAATGGGTTTGACCTATAGCACCGGGTTTTGCATAAAGCGGCGAGCCAAGTAAAAAGCTATGAATAGGTAGTTTATTACAGTAGTTAACCCACTCAATTTGTTGCTTTAGATTACTACCGCCAACAGCAACCATTAATGGTACCGCTGGTTTTAGTTGGCACACGTGTTCAACAATGGCTTGTTGCTCTTTTAGCGTTAGTGCTAAACCTTCGCCTGTACTGCCAAGTAGTAAAATACCGTTATGTGCCGCTTCTTGATCGCTAACCAGCTTGGTTAACGTGTTGTAGTCAACATCGCCGTGTTGATCAAATGGCGTAACGAGCGCGGTCCACAATGAGTAGTCGTTTAAATTGAAGTTGTTGATCATCTCTCACGAACTTATAATTTGTACCAATTTTATTAAAAACGTGATCATTTTAGCGATAACTAATTTAATGCAATTGGTATTATTCGAAGAGTTAAAAAAGCTTTATGGAAGGAGCCGCATTAACGTCGTTCGAACTAATAATTCGAAGAGCGAATGGGCTTAAAATAATAGGGCGCACGGCCTTAATATTTAAGACCAGAAGCTCTCCACCAAACTAATAAGCTGCTTTTTATAAGCAGCTATTGGTGACAGTCGCTAGGGTTCAACCTAGTCGCCCGAAATAAACACCTCGCAAAAGTGATTACTTCTCGGCGTTAATTCCCCTCACGTATGTTCACTGGAGTTTGCGCTCCTAACATACGCTACCTGAATAACGCACCTCTTCTAGCCCTTTGCACCTGTTTGTAGAGTAAAAACTTACAAGCCTGTGCAATTTAAATAGGGTAATTGCAGCGATTAAAGCATTTTAGCCATCTGGGTGTCAAGCTACTAAATACAGATTAATTCATCGAAAAGAGGGGTGGTTACGTATTGGGTGCTTTTCTCGTACACTAGCCCCATAGTAGAAGTAAGGCATTAATCAGATGGAAAAATTTAGCGATATTTATAAGCGAGCGGTAGAGCGAAAAGGCTCTGAAAAAATGCTTAAGTTATTACTTGCAAAACCGCTATCTAAAAAACAACTAAGCACGTTAAGTGACGACGATTGGCTTGAAGAATTTACTCGAAAAGTATTTCAAAGCGGCTTTTATTGGTCAGTAATTAATAATAAGTGGCCGGGCTTTAGAGAGGTTTTTTGGGATTTTAGCGTTGATAAATTATTAATGATGCCACCCGATATGCTAGAACAAAAAGCAACGGATGAGCGTATTGTTCGTAACTACAAAAAAGTAAAAACAATTACCGAAAATGCTTACATGATCCACGAAATAGCACAAGAGCATGGCAGTTTTAGCCAGTTTGTCGCTAATTGGCCAACAGACGATATTATTGGTTTATGGGCGTATTTAAAAAAGCATGGTTCGCGTTTAGGCGGAAATACAGGACCTTATGCGCTGCGAGCACTTGGTAAAGATACCTTTTTATTATCACGCGATGTAGAGAATTACTTACGTGCTCATAAAATTATAGACGGTGGCTTACAAACTAAAAAGTCACTGAGTGCAGCCCAAGCTTTTTTTAATGAAATGCAAAAGCAAAGTGGTTTAAGCATGCAAGAACTAAGCTTAATTGTGGCCTATGGTGTAGGCGATAACCGTGTTGGTATAAGCCAGCAATAATAGGAACTATCATGAAATTAGTGCCAAGATACACAGACATTACGGAAAACTTTGCCATTGAAGATTTTCCTGCAAGTGTTGCCTCTCCTCAGTTATTGCTGTGGAACGATGGTTTAGCAAAACAATTTAATATTAATGTTGCTGACGACTTACGTGCCAATATTTTTAGTGGTAACGAAAAACAGGCTATTCCTGCAGTAGCACTTGGTTACTCTGGGCACCAATTTGGGCATTTTTCACCACGTTTAGGTGATGGACGAGCGCATTTACTGGGCGCTATTAATGATGATAAAAACCAGTTGTGGGATATTCAATTAAAAGGCTCTGGTGCTACTCCTTACTCAAGAGGGGGAGATGGACGTTGCGCACTTGGTCCTGCTATTCGTGAATACGTAATGAGCGAGGCAATGCATGCACTAGGCATTAAAACCACACGTTGCTTAGCGGTCGTTGGTAGTGGTGAAACGGTTTATCGTAATCCACCACAAGCAGGCGCAATAGTTACTCGTTTAGCAACCAGTCATATTCGTGTTGGCTCGTTTCAATATTTAGCGACGCAAGGCGATGTTGAAGGGCTTAAAAATTTAGCCGATTTAGCTATAGAGCGACACTACCCAGAAATAACCGATACAGGATCGCAGCGTTATTTAGCATTTTTAGGGGCTGTCATTAAAAACCAAGTTAAATTAGTTATCAGTTGGATGCGTGTTGGTTTTATTCATGGAGTAATGAATACCGATAATACGCTAGTGAGCGGGGAAACCATTGATTACGGTCCGTGTGCGATGATGAACAGCTTTGACTTTGATACTGTATTTAGCTCTATTGATAAACAAGGGCGTTATGCATTTGGTAATCAGCCTAATATGGCAAATTGGAACTGTGCTCGCTTAGCTGAAAGTTTAATACCTCTTATTAGTGATGATGACGAGCAAGCTGTTTCGCTAATGACGCCATTTATTAATAGTTTTGCTGAGCAATTTAATACTGAGTTTACGGCTATGTGGGCGCAAAAGTTGGGTTTAAGTGAAACTACCGCTAGTGATAGCGAGTTAATTGCTGAGTTATTGACACTATTAAAAGACAATCAGCTCGATTATACCAATACTTTCGATGCATTAACTGAGTCGTTAAATGGTGAGGTGCTTATACCTAAAGCACTAACACTGTGGGTAAATAAGTGGCAAAGTAGAACTAATGATAATAGTTATAAAATAATGCGAGCAGCTAATCCACGTGTTATTCCTCGTAACCATGTGATCGAAAAAATAATAGCGGAGTATAATGATACTGGTGCAAGTAAGTTGCTACAAAACTTTATACAAGTAGCAAATAGTCCGTATTCAGAGAGTGAAAATTTACCTGAATTTCAGACAGCACCATTGAGTGATAATGATTACCGCACTTTTTGTGGTACTTAATCATTAACTTTAAATGTAACTCCATGATTAAAAAGAGTCATTTTTAATCATAAATACACATAATATGTAGGGTAATGTAAAATCTGGTGGTATTATGCGCCGACTTAAAGCCAAGCAATTTTTCTGTGCATTACTAAGTGCATTTAATTTAATTGCTCTTACATTCCCTGCTGAGTATCAATTTACAAAACCACTTTATTTATTTTTACATTAAGGCTTTAACTTCGCCTATAGTAAGTAGTTGTGTGTTGTTATTAAGCATTGAAGAAAGTTATAAACTTTATTTTTCGTTAAGTATTGATTAACAAAAGCTCAGGTAGTCTGTACAAAACTGGTTGAGCTAGAGTTCATTAGCTACAATTTATTAGTTGTTAAAAATGGGAAGAAAACAATGAAATTAAAATCACTTACAATTGCAATCGCGCTAGCTGCAACTAGTGCATCTACATTCGCTGCAGATAAAGAACCAGGTTATTACATTGGTGTGTTTGGTGACTACTACGACGCATCTTGGAAAAACTTAAACTTGCACCAAGACCTAGAAGTTAATGAGTCTGCAAGCTGGGGTGCTGAAGTAGGTTACCGTTTCAGTGATTACTGGAGTGGTCGTCTTGAGTATGCAGATATGGATTTCAACGCATTTTTAGCAGCACCATTTCCAAATGGTAACCGCGATGATGAAGAAGGCGAGCGTTTTGGTGTTGATGCACTTTACCACTTTGGTGGCGGTCCTTTCTACGGTTTATTCGGTGTTAAGGAAATGCAAGTAGCTACAGATAATACTTTCCTAAATGCAGGTGTTGGTTACCAACATTTCATTACAGACGGTTTATTTGTTAACGCTGAAACATCTGTATACCAAGGTCTTGACCGTGGTTACACTGACGTAGGCGCTAAATTAGGTATCAACTACTTATTTGGTCAAAATTCTATGCCAGAAAAGCCTGTTGAACCAGCTCCACAACCTACTGTTGTTGAAGTGCCAGTAACTCCAGCAGATAGCGACAACGATAACATTGCTGATGTAGACGATAACTGTCCTAACACACCAATGACAGATGCTGTTGATGGTAATGGTTGTACTTTATATGAAGATAAAGAAGTAACTGTAAGCTTATTAGTGACTTTCCCTAACAATGCTTCAGCTGTATCTACTCAGTATTTAGATGATATTGAAAAAGTATCTGCTTTCTTAAAAGAGTACCCAGATACAACAGTACTTTTAGAAGGTCACACTTCTTCAGTAGGTAAAGCATCTTACAACAAATGGTTATCTAAAAAACGTGCTGACGCAGTTGCTCAACAATTAGTTGAAACTGGTGTTGCTAAAAACCGCATTACTACAGCTGGTTTAGGTGAAGAGCGTCTTAAAAATGATGCAAACACTAAAGCTGCAAACGCAGAAAACCGTCGTGTAGAAGCGCATATCAAATCTATCAAAAACGTTAAAGTTTTACGTTAATTAAATAGTTTGTAATAAAAACCCAGCCAAGTGCTGGGTTTTTTATGCTTGTAATAAATTAACATTGGTTAATGGTAATGATTCTTACTTAATAAGTATTCATGAAAATAGTTTTTACTACAACCACTATTCATAGTATTTATAATCGGTATAATCAGTTGCGTAACTGGATGGATTTTCATCTATCCATAAAAGCTTTATAATTACGCGTTAGAATACTATAAGTATTGGGTAATATGTTGCGCTTGAAGCGCTACCGGATACTTTCACGTCACCAAGAGGGCAATATTGTGCTACAAGAATATCGTAAACACGTAGAAGAACGTGCCGCGTTAGGTATCGTACCAGCGCCATTAGATGCTCAGCAAACTGCTGATCTTATTGAATTAATAAAAACTCCACCTGCAGGTGAAGAAGAATTCATTTTAGATTTGTTCATTCAACGTATACCAGCAGGTGTTGATGATGCTGCTTATATTAAAGCGGGCTTCTTAGCCGCTGTATCTAAAGGTGAAGCTAATTCTCCACTTGTTTCTAAAGAAAAAGCGGCAGAATTGTTAGGCACAATGCTTGGTGGCTACAATATCGCACCAATGATTGACCTGCTTGATGACGAAACACTTGCACCAATCGTAGTTAAAGGCCTTTCAAATACATTACTTATGTTTGATGCGTTCTACGATGTAGAAGAAAAAGCAAAAGCCGGTAATACATTTGCTAAGCAAATTATTGAGTCTTGGGCAAATGCAGAATGGTTTACTAATAAGCCAGCTGTTGCTGAAAAGATCTCAGTTACTGTATTTAAAGTAACTGGCGAAACAAATACTGATGACTTGTCTCCTGCACCAGATGCATGGTCTCGTCCAGATATCCCACTTCATGCTTTAGCAATGCTAAAAATTGAACGCGATGGTATTACACCTGATAAAGCGGGCGAAGTAGGTCCAATTACTCAGATTGAAGAATTAAAAACTAAAGGTTTACCACTTGCTTACGTAGGTGATGTTGTTGGTACGGGTTCTTCTCGTAAGTCTGCAACTAACTCTGTACTTTGGTTTATGGGCGATGATATCCCATTCGTACCAAACAAGCGTGTTGGCGGTGTATGTTTAGGTAATAAAATTGCTCCAATCTTCTTCAACACAATGGAAGATTCAGGCGCATTACCAATCGAATTAAATGTTGATGAACTCAACATGGGCGAGCAAATCGACATTTATCCGTACGAAGGTGTTGTTAAGCAACATGGTACTGATAAAGTGATTTCTACTTTTGAGCTTAAATCTGATGTGATTTTAGATGAAGTTCGTGCTGGTGGTCGTATTCCACTAATCATTGGTCGTGGTTTGACTGATAAAGCCCGTACATCTCTTGGCTTAGGCGCAACTGATACATTTAAAGTACCAACAGCAACAGAAGTTTCTGATAAAGGCTTCACACTAGCGCAAAAAATGGTTGGTAAAGCTTGTAACGTTGCAGGTATTCGCCCAGGTCAGTACTGTGAGCCTAAAATGACAACTGTTGGTTCGCAAGATACAACAGGTCCTATGACACGTGATGAACTTAAAGATCTAGCATGTTTAGGTTTCTCTGCAGATTTAACAATGCAGTCTTTCTGTCATACATCAGCTTATCCTAAGCCTATCGATGTAAGCACTCACCATACGCTTCCTGATTTCATCATGAACCGTGGCGGTGTTTCACTTCGTCCAGGTGATGGTATTATTCACTCGTGGTTAAACCGTATGTTATTACCAGATACCGTAGGTACTGGTGGTGATTCACATACACGTTTCCCATTAGGTATTTCATTCCCAGCAGGTTCGGGTGCAGTAGCATTCGCAGCAGCAACCGGTGTTATGCCACTTGATATGCCTGAATCTATTTTGGTTCGTTTTAAAGGCGAAATGCAACCAGGTATCACTCTACGTGACCTTGTTCATGCAATCCCTTACTACGGTATCAAACAAGGTTTATTAACAGTTGAGAAAAAAGGTAAAATTAACGAATTCTCTGGTCGCGTACTAGAAATTGAAGGCGTTGAGCACCTAACTGTTGAGCAAGCGTTTGAATTATCAGATGCATCTGCAGAGCGTTCGGCAGCAGGTTGTACTGTTAAGTTATCTAAAGAGTCTATCTCTGAATACCTAGAATCAAATATTGTTATGCTTAAGTGGATGATTTCTGAAGGTTACGGCGATGTACGTACGATTGAACGTCGTATTACTGCAATGCAAGATTGGTTAGCTAACCCAGAACTAATGGAAGCTGACGCTGATGCAGAGTACAAGCATATCGTTGAAATTGATTTAGCTGAGATTAAAGAACCTGTTCTTTGTGCTCCAAATGACCCAGATGATGCGCGTCTTCTTTCTGATGTTGCTGGCGAGAAAATTGATGAAGTATTCATCGGTTCTTGTATGACTAACATTGGTCACTTCCGTGCTGCTGGTAAGTTACTTGATGGCTTTAAAGGTCAACTTCCGACTCAGCTTTGGGTTGCTCCACCTACTAAGATGGACAAAGACCAACTTACAGAAGAAGGTTACTATGGTATTTTTGGTCGTGTTGGCGCACGTATCGAAACTCCAGGTTGTTCACTATGTATGGGTAACCA
The DNA here is from genome assembly GCF_011378875.1 of Pseudoalteromonas sp. Z9A5. NCBI lineage: Bacteria > Pseudomonadati > Pseudomonadota > Gammaproteobacteria > Alteromonadales > Pseudoalteromonadaceae > Pseudoalteromonas > Pseudoalteromonas sp. Z9A5. The sequence goes on along the minus strand of NZ_WTLC01000006.1, from coordinate 66,619 downwards.
AGCACGTGTTGCAGATAAAGCAACGGTTGTGTCTACCTCTACACGTAACTTCCCTAACCGTTTAGGTAATGGCGCAAACGTATTCTTAGCATCATCTGAGCTTGCTGCAATTGCTGCAATCATTGGTAAATTACCAACAGTTGCTGAGTACCAAGAATATGCTGCGAAGATCAATGCAACGGCGTCAGATACATACCGTTACTTGAACTTCCACCGTATGCCTGCTTACACTAAAAAAGCAGACAACGTGATTATTCAACAAGCTGTATAATTTTTAGAGTTTGTTTAAAAACCCGCTTAGGCGGGTTTTTTATTGGCTAAAATAAATATTAGATAGTTCATGCTTCTTTTTTTATATTATTGTATTAAATCTAATCTTAAGTTGCTTTTAAAGTAATTAATCGCGCAAAAATTCCTATCAAAATGCATTAAAATCCTCATCAATATTCTCATTATTTTAGGCGAGATTTTATGACAGCATTAAACAACCAGAATTTACTGCAACTACGTTTTGTTAACCAAGCAAATATTGATTTGGTTAAGCCTTCTTTTGATAACCTGCCTGCAAATCCATATGCAGATGGTGCCTTTCGTAAACGTCGTTACTCAGTAGTTAAAATGCAAAATGGTGAAATAAAGTTACAACAAACCAAAGCATTTGTTCAAGACGATTCAATTAATACTTTTCAAGGTAATGTAGAGCGTACTTACGAAAACCTAGAGCAAAGTTTACTTGAGTCAGAAGGCATGAAAAGCATTGTAAATGAGTTTCGCCAACTTACGAGTATTGATGAGCAGCGTGATATTGAAATTCATCAGTTCCGTATGCTTGCAATTAACAGCGATACGCCGGCAGCGCCAGAAGGCGTGCATCAAGATGGTTTTGATCATGTATGTATATGTGGTGTTTCTCACGAGAACTTAGAAGGCGGCGAGCTACTTGTATACGAAAACAAGCAAGCTGAGCCTTGTTTTAAAATGGAAATAAAAGACGGCATGTTTGCATTAATAAATGACCGTCAAGTGTGGCATAACGCAACACCTATGAACAAAATTGATGCTAGCAAACCAGGTTACCTGGATTGTTTTGTATTAACGTCTTAAGGAATAAGCATGAACATAACGCAATTACGTGAGCAGTTTCCTGCATTAATGCAAAACGTTGATGGTAAATCGCCCGTATTTTTAGACGGACCAGGTGGCTCGCAAGTGCCAATATCGGTGCTTAATGCGATGACAGCTTATTTAGGTCATTATAATTCAAACTTAGGTGGCGCGTTTTTTTCTAGTGATAAAACGGTTGAGTTGATGGCGAATGCGCGTCAAGCTGCCGCTGATTTACTTAATGCACCTAGCTCACAACAAATTGTGTTTGGTCCAAACATGACCAGCCTAACATTTAGCTTTAGCCGTGCAATTTCACGTGACTGGCAGGCTGGCGATGAAATAATTGTAACCAATGCCGATCATTTCTCAAATGTATCGTCGTGGCAACAAGCCGCAGAAGATAAAGGCGTAAAGGTAAATACAGCGCTTATTAACGAAGCAGATTGCAGCTTAGATATGGCGCAGTTTGAAAGCTTATTAAACAGCAACACTAAGCTTGTAGCGGTAACTTACGCTTCAAATACCACAGGTTCAATTAATAATATTAAACGTATTGTAGAGCTTGCTCACGCTGTAGGCGCACTTGTTTATGTTGATGCCGTACATTATGCACCGCACGAACTTGTAGACGTGCAAGCACTTGATTGCGACTTTTTAGCCTGCTCTGCATATAAGTTTTTTGGCCCGCATTTAGGTATGGTTTACGGTAAAAAAGAACATTTAGACGGGTTTACACCTTATAAAGTTGAGCCAGCTAAAGACGTAGCACCAGGTCGTTGGGAAACCGGCACACAAAGCTTTGAGGCAATGGCGGGCTTTATCGCGGCTGTTGATTACATTGCAGCAATTAGCGAACTTGACGATAGCCATTCACGCCGCGAAAAGCTAAGTGTTGCTTTTGCTAAAACTAAACAACACGAAATGGCGCTTAGTGAGCACTTTTTAACGCGCTTGGTAAACTACCCACGCATTAAGCTGTTTGGTATTGATGACTTTGATCGCTTAAATGAGCGTACACCTACTTTTGCTTTAATTTTTGAAGGGCTTGAGCCACGCGCCGTTTCAGAATTTTTAGGTAAGCAGCATATTTGTGTGTGGGATGGTAATTTTTATGCCCAAGGTTTGTGCAAGCAATTAGATGTGCTTGATAAAGGCGGTGTAGTGCGCATTGGTTGTATGCACTACAACACCATTAAAGAGCTTGATCAGTTATTTGATTTATTTGATGAGCTGTTAGGTTAATCATATCGTTTTGGTGCGTTAACTCTTTGGCGCACCATATATTTGTTCTGCACGATTAAACAACACCCACGATGTTAAAATATACTTATCGTTTGATACTGGCTTATTACCTCTATGAGTATGTGTAAAGTAGCCTGGGGCTATTACCATAGTGCCTTTTTTAGGTGCGATTTTACGATTTTGATAGTAAAATTCAGTTTCACCACCTTCTTCTACATCGTTTAAATAAAACATAAATAACAACACGCGATGCAAAGCTTCATTATGTTGTAGCTGCGGATAAACCTCACTGTGCCAGTAAGGGTAACCACCTTTATTTACTTCGTATTTTTGCGCTTGAATATTGCCAAGTCTAAAAATTTGCTGCACTAAAACAGGTAGTTGTGGTCTGCCTACTTCATCAAAGTTATCTTGAGTTAAGTCGACAACGTCGCCTGTTTTTGGGTGATAAACTTTTAAGCCAAACGCCCCAATCATCATAAAAATATGTTCTTCAATATAGTTAAAAACATGCTGTGCAGTTGTTTGTTGTATATGTTTTAATTGCTGGGCATATTCGGGATGATTATTTAAATGTAAATCGTGGCTGTCTTTTTTCTTTAAATCGACACCGCCCGATGTCACCCCTTGTTTTACATGTGGGCTTTGCGCGAATGTGGAAATAAAGTTATCGCAAAAATCATTGCTTAGCGCATTATCGTATACGCGAATAAAGTCCGTCATGAGTAACCTTTTATAAGGATTATTATGTTTATTGAAAAAGTGATGCCGCGCTTTAGTGAAACTGATGCGCTTGGACATATTAACAATACCGTACTCCCCGTATGGTTTGAAGTCGCGCGTGGACCTATTTTTAAATTTTTTACACCTGACTTAAATCCACAAGACTGGAAACTGATCATAGCTAAAATAGAGGTGTCGTTTGTAGGTGAGTTATTTTATGGTCACGAGGTGACAGTTAAAACCTCTGTAGAGCATATAGGCACTAGCTCTTTTACGATTAGGCAAGAAGCATGGCAACACGATAAATGCTGTGCGATAGGCAAAGCCGTGATGGTGAGGTACGATTTTATTGCTAAATCAAAGCAAGCGCTTAGCATTGACGAAAAAGCAGCGCTTAATGAGCATATTACTGCTGAGTCATAACTTAGCTAATAAATGACCTTTTAGTGACAAACGCTTGGTTTGTCATATTCTTAGCATAATTGAATGCTAGATTAATCCTCTTAAATATAACGACTAATACAGTTGTTTTTACTTTTTGAACTAAGAGGTTGTTAAAGCTATTTTATGATTATCGAATCATTTTTTGAAAAGTTATATACCGAGCACAATAGTGAACTAAACCGTAGAGTCCGTGATTTTTTTGGGGCAAGCCTTAGCGACCATGAAGATTTAGTGCAGGAGGCATTTAGTAATATGTTGTCGCACCAGCATATTGATAAAATAGAGTTTCCGAAAGCTTATCTGCTTCGTTCAGCTATTAACATTGGTTTAAATTATCGTTCTCGTTTTAAAAATACCCAACATTTTTTAGACGACACCCTCGATAATATTGATGAACCACTATGTACAAAAGGTAGCCCTGAGGATCTATGTAGCATGAATTTACGAATTGAATATATTTCAGATGCGATGAATACGCTTACAGATAAGCAGCGAGACCTTATAGTACGTAGCCGTATTCATGGTGAAACATATCAACAAATTAAAGTGGCAACAGGGTTTAGCCTAGGTGATATAAGCCGCCAAATGCAAAGTGCTATTGAGCAATTGCATAGCTACATAAGTGCCAAGAATGCGTGACTAAGTTCCCTAGCCACGCTAATCCTCTTCTTGTACGCATTATCATATAGAGCCATAGGTTATCTTATTTTATTGCGGTTATTTAATGGGAAGAACCATTGAAGGCTGCCTCCCTTGACCATTAATTTTAAGTTGGGTTGGCGAAAATTCAAGAGTGCTAAATGCAGTTGTATCGGTATCAAGCATCGCATGAAAAGTCACAAAGTGAATGCCGTCTTTTTTTGCGTAATTACCTACATGGTTATGACCATTAAACCATGCTTTTACGGTTGAATACTGGCTAATAAGGGTTAGCACTTCTTGCTCGTTCCATAGGTTATGGTTGTTTTCAGGAAAGATAGGGAAGTGACTCAGTAGTACAACAGGTTGTTCTTTTAGTTGCGCTAATTTTAGCTTTTTTTCTAACCACTTAAGCTGTTTTAAACCAATTGCGCCATTCCAATCTTCGTGCCCTTTATATTGAGAGTTAAACAAGGTCATATTTTGTTGATGTTTTTTACTATTTTTAGGCCATGCGTAAGTGCTCACATCGTTGCCATCTAAGGCAATAAAGAGCCAATTATTTATTTCAAAACTGTAGTAGCGCGATGGCATATTTAAAGTGTTAGTTATGCGCATTTTAAACTTATCATCTACCGAGAATTCATGGTTTCCTAATACATGATAAAGGGGAGTATTAAGCGACGATGATATTGTATTTAACGGGGTAAAACTTTTAAATTCACGGTCGATAAAGTCGCCTAAATGTAATACACCCGATAAAGGGTGTTGATTAAATTGCTCAACCGCAGCGCTGAACTTTTGAGGGCAAGATGTGTAGTGTCGAGTACCTTTATTGGCTTGTTCTGCATATTGGCAATCGGCAATAACACCTAAAGTAAATGTGTCATTTGCAGCAATTGATGGGCAGCAAATTAAAAGCAATAATAAATTAATGAGTAATGAAACAGTGTATTTTTGCATAACTTTTTTCCTTAAAGTTACTGGCTGCAAAAGCAGCCAGTTAAGAGGTGAGAGCTAAAATTTATACGACATACCTAACGCAAAATTGCGGCCACTTTGTGAGTAGGATTGAGTTCTGTGATCGAGGAATTGTCGAATTGCTTCATCGGTTAAGTTCGTCGCTTCAAAGGTTATTTTTACTTGCTCTGTAATATTCATAAACGATTTAAAATCAACAAACGTTGTTTCATCATATCCGGCAACAATGTTTTGCTCTGAGCCTTCCCCTGTAATGTACTCATCACGATAAGAGCTCGATACACGCATGCCCCAACGCGGCGTTTCATAATAAAGGGTAAAATTGTGAGACAATTCAGATAAGCCAGGAGGGGTAACGCTGATGCGTTCACCTTCGTTAAATAAAATAGTTTCGCCATCTGCAATGGTTACATTACCGAGCATTCCTAAGTAATTAAATGGCTCTGGTAAAAAATCAAAGTCCATTTGAAACGCAATTTCTAAACCAGTAACATCTGTAGAATCACCATTAATAGGTTGTGAAACGGTAAACTCAGATTGCGCATTTACGCGCGGGTCAAAATCTAAAAACTCTAGAGGGTAACCCGTTTGCTCATAAGGTAGGGTCACTGATTGCTGGACAATAAATGACTCCATATCTTTATGGAACACTGCAATAGCTAAGCTTGACGAATCACCATAAAACTCAAATGATGTTTCGAATGAATCAGCAACAAAGCGCTCTAAGTTAGGGTTACCAGCACTAATAAATTGATCTGCAACACCCACTTGTCCTGCGGCTTTTAGTTGATCTAAATTTGGTCGAGAAATATTGCGATTTGCACCAAAGCGTACTAACCAATTATCAGAAATATCAGCAACAACATTTAAGCTTGGTAGTAAATCGGAATAGGTTTTACTAAATTCAATTTTCTCAAAACCTGTTCCAGTATTAACTTCCCCGCTCGATGTTTGTTCAGTTTCATACCAACGTAAACCTAAGTTACCTCTAATTGGGAAGTTACTTATTTCGGTGTTCCATACATACTGTGCATAAACCCCAATAGTATCTTCTTCAATTTGATATACAGTACCAGGGCGATTATGAGAGGCGTCTAACTCGCGAGAAATTAAACCTGTTGCAACAACACGCTCAAAAGTTGCTTGGTTATTTGCAATAACATAGTCATGTAAAATTGGAATATTAGTTAGTTGAAAAACAGCTTCAGGTGAATTTGGGTCATTTTCCCAATCAACACGGTCTCTGCGTTCAAAACCATCTGATTGATAGTTTTTAGACTGAAGACCAAACTTAAATGAATGCACATCATTAAGTTCGTAATTAAAATCAACTTGATACGTGTTGTATTCATTGCTTATTTCATCTTCGCGGACATCAGTTCGCATTAATGCCCACTGGTCGATGTCGGTAATATCGAAGTCGTAAGTATTTTGACCATATTTAGCATTGCGCCAATCAACAGAAAACGCATGATCGACAGATTCACTAAAAACTTTATCGTTTATAGGTTGCTCAAAAGTAGATTTTGATAAACCAAACATGGTTGTCATGTAGAGTTTATTGGTTAATTCAAAATTGCCACTGAGTGATATTTGATGAAAATCAGTTTCGCCAAAACTTACTTTTGACTCGGTACGTAAATCAATACCTTCAAATGAGGCGTATACTAAATCGTCACCTTCAATGGCTGCATCAACGAGTAACTGATTTGCCGTCACATCGCCAGTAAATGCGTTTGTGCCCGCTGTTGATAATTGATTTTCAATGCGATCGTTAGATAGCTTTCCGTATAAAATATCTAAATCAAAAGACATTGCATCAGAAGGTTGCCACTGAAATGCAGCGGTAATACCGGTACGTTTTCGTGTATTAGCCCAAGATGCAATGTTATTAGCGCGAGATACAAACACACGGTCATTGCCCGTGGCATTGACTAAACGGTTTTTGATATCGCTATCAACTGAATCTGCAACATTATCATCACCAAAGCTCGCTTGTTTCCAAGACCACACATGATAGCCTTCTTCAATTGTATCTACTTCAGAATAAGCAACCGATACGAGCGCACCAAAATTCCCCCAAGTATTTGATAACAAACCAGCAAAGCGAGGGTCTGAATGCTCTGTTCTATCATTATAAATACCTTTTACACTTACAGCACCTTGTAGCCCTTCTTCAGAATTATCAAAAGGTTTTGCAGTATGTAAATCAACAGTACCGGCAATACCCCCTTCATCTAATGACGCATCATACGACTTATAAACATCTACGCGATTAAATAGTTCTGAGGCAAAAATACTGAAATCAAAATCTCGAGAGCGAGATGCACCACCACGTTGGTCAATACCTGAATCGCTTGTAAAAAGTGCTTCCATGCCATTTAAGCGTGTGCGTGTAAAATTAGGACCCAATCCACGTAGCGATATTTGACGACCTTCACCTGAGTCACGCGAAATAGATACGCCTGGTACACGCTGTAGTGACTCTGCTAAGTTAGCATCAGGGAATTCGCCAATATCTTCAGCGAGTATGCTGTCTTGCGAGCCAATGGCATTTTTTTTGAGTTCTTTACTACGGGCTAGGTTAGAACGGTAGCCTGTTACCGTGATCGCTTCCATTTCTTGCTGAACTTTATCACTTTGAGCAGCATGTATAGGGCTACTTGCTAATATGAATGTGCCAGATACAGCGCCAACTAATATGCTCAGTTTATTAAGTTTAAATGGGATCATAATTCCTTTCTTCTCTCAGTTAATGTTTATAAATACTAAAAACAAAGTGCACACGCAGCGATTAAGCTGGATTAAATGGTGCAGACATCAACTAAACAAAGTAAGAGTGGTAATTTTCCAAATAAAAGAGTGGTTTAATAAAACTTTAACATATGTCGATTGGTTGGATTTTTTTAAGTATATAATTATATTTATCTTTTTATTTATTTTGACGTGTTAGTTAATTAGGTGTGATTTTTAGGGGGTTAAAAACAATAAGTATTTAATTTACTCGCCTTGTGTAAATAAATAATGGCAGCTGTAAATTTTTGTCGTGATTTTTTTAACGCATTTAGATTGAGTTACAAGTGCTAGTTATATACTATTTATAATATATATTGTTGCACCGTTATAGCAGGTAATGTTAGTTCGGTATTTGATTGGAGAATGTGCGTGATATCTGTTGCCAATAATGAACCTTTACAGGTTATTCAACTTAGTGATGGTGAAAATTTAACAGCTGAGATTTTGCCATTTGGCGCAATAATAAAAAGTATTAAATTTAAAAATCAAGAAATGACACTTAGCGTAGGCGATCCGCATTACTATCTTGAAAACCCATTTTATTTAGGCGCTACCGTTGGTCGATATGCTAATCGTATTGCCGAGGGGCATTTTAGCTTATCAGGTACGCCGTATCAGTTAGAAAAAAACAACGGTTCTAATAGTTTGCATGGCGGCGTAAAGGGCTTTAATAAGGCACTTTGGCAAGTTATTCAGCAAAGCGAGAATGAGGTTGAGCTTTACTATTGCGCCGAAGATGGCGAGGAGGGTTTTCCTGGTCAATTAGAAGTGTGGCAAACGATTACTGCAACTAACGGTCAATTAGCATTATGCTTTAAAGCTACGTGCGATAAAGAAACCCTCGTAAACCTTACCAATCATTGCTATTTCAATCTTGAAGGCAGCGATACTATCACTAATCATTTATTGCAAGTTAACGCTACGCATTACTTACCTATTGATGACAACAGTATTCCATTTGAAGAGGCAGCTGCTGTTAAAAATAGTTGCTTTGACTTTACACAGGCTAAACCAGTGGGTGGTGCACTGTCACAAAATCATCCACAGTTAGACGCAGGTTTTGGGTTTGATCATTGTTATGTATACAAAAATGACAACAAACTTAAGGCAATGGCTAAATTAACATCTACACTTACCAATATTAATTTAGCACTGTTTAGTACCCAGCCTGGTATGCAGCTTTACACGGCTAATTTTGTTGATTTACCTTTTAAAGCACGCCAAGCGCTATGCTTAGAAGCGCAAAATTGGCCTGATGCTCCAAACCGTGAAAATTTTCCAAAAGCTAATTTATTACCTGGTGAAGTATATAACCAGACTATTATTTACGCATTTTCATAACAAACTCAATGTTTTGATGTTAATTTAAAGAAAACAAAAAGAAAAAATATAGTAATTAAAAGCTACTCAAACTTGAGTAAAAGGTTGCACTTTTTATCAATTTAAAGTATTTATAATATAAATAGTATTTGAAGCTATTTACACCACACAACGACACAATGACTACACACAATCAGGAGTTTTTAAAAATGATAATTAACAATACGTTATCGTTCAACAAGAAAACCGTACTCAGTATTGCTATCACCGGCATATTGGCAAGCGGGAGCGTTGCAGCCCAAGGAGCTGAAGGCGACACACCTACAGTAGTAAATGAAGATGTTGAAGTTATCGCAGTAACGGGTATCCGCAGCAGTTTACGTTCGTCAATGTTAGATAAAAAAGCGTCTAATGTTGTAACCGACGGGATAAAAGCAGAGGACCTTGGTAAATTTCCTGATTTAAATGTAGCAGAATCACTACAGCGTATTACGGGTGTTGCAATTGACCGTAGTGGTGGTGAAGGGCAAGCCGTAACTATTCGTGGTTTTGGCCCACAATTTAATACTGTATTAGTGAATGGTCGTCAATTAGCGACTGACAGTTCAGGTCGTGAATTTAATTTTGATGTATTAGCAGCCGACCAAATTACCGGTGCTGATATTTATAAAAGTAATAGCGCAAAATTACAAGAAGGCGGCATTGGCGGTACGGTTAACGTAACCACAGCACGACCTTTTGATTTTAGTGGCTTACATGTAATTGGTTCTGTTAAGGGAATGTATGAAACCTTATCTGAAGAAACCTCTCCATCAGCTTCGTTTTTAATTAGTAATACATTTAATGAAGATAAGCTGGGCGTACTTTTTGCTATTACGAATCAGCAACGCAAACTACAAAACAACCAAATATTGACAGCAGGTTGGCGTGGTGGTCAAACAATTTCAAACTCTCGTGATGGTGTATTGTTTGAAGACGCTTATATCCCTCGTAACTGGGATCAAGTAGTTGATGAGCAAGACCGTGAACGTACTAACGCAAGTTTAGTATTGCAATACGCACCATCTGAAGACGTAACAGTAACTGTTGATGGTCTAATTTCTAAATTTGAAGTTGACTCAACAGTACGCGATTTAGCATCTTGGTTTGAACCAGATCGTGTTGGTAGTGCAACGATTGATCCAGAAACAGGCACTCTTTTATCGTTCACACAAGAAATTGGTTTAAGTTCAGGTAGTGGCGATCCGGCATCTGACTTTGTATCGCATACACGTAATTCACGCGATGTAACTAATAAAGCGTACGGCATCAATGTTGATTGGCAAGTAAATGAATCGCTAAAAGCAGTTTTAGATGTATCGCATTCTACAGCTGAAAATAACCGTGCGGGTCAAGACCGCTTCAACGTAGTTGGCATTATTAATAGCTATAGTTTTGATGGGACAGGAAGTGTACCTTCAGTTATTCATGATGGTTTTGAAAATGGGTCATTGCCAGATCCGAGCCTTGCACGTCTTCACTATAACGAAATTGGTAATCAATTTACTGACGAAGATGAAATTACAGAATTTAAAGCTGATTTTGTATACGTACCAGACAGAGGACCACTTGAGGCAATAAACTTTGGTGCATACCGTCAAGAACGTGAAAAAGCGAGCTTTCAAGTATTTGGTAGCCAATGTCAATTTTGTGGTTACGGAACAGAAGCACCACTTGATGCAATTGATTTTGAAGCCTATACAGCAAGTAACTATTTTCCAGGTTTAATTGATACATTTTACAGCTACGATGGCGATAAAATGCTTGATTACCTAGCGGATCAAGGCTTCCCTGTTGAGCCAACTCTGCAAAATAACCGTTATAAAATTAACGAAGACGTTACTAGTTTATACATGGACTTTACGCTGGGCTTTGACTTAGCCGATATGCCTGTAACAATTAACTTTGGTGCGCGTTACTCTGAAACTGATATTGAAGTAGCGGCAGTACAAAGTTTTATCTCTGATATTGTTCCAACATCTGATGCAACATTATTTGCAAACGTATTTGGCCCGGCTACAGATATTGCTGAGGGAACTAGCTACTCTAATTTACTTCCTTCAATGAATGTTAAATTTGAACTACAAGATAATATGATTTTACGCTTTGCTGCGTACGATAGTATTACTCGTCCAACGATGTCTCAGTTATCGCCAGCAACTAACTTTAACGAACCTCGCCGTCAAAACTTAACAGCAAGTGGTGGTAATCCAAACCTTAAGCCGTTCCAATCAGAAAACTGGGATATCTCTTATGAGTGGTATTACAACGACGCTAACTTGTTTAGCTTTGCTGTATTTAGTAAAGAAGTTGACGACTTTATTGTGACGTTAACGAACGACGAAACATACAATATTACTGATAGAACAGGTCCAGATTTTAACTGTAGCACTGCAAACTCAGATTTATGTTCAAGCGATGTGGTTGCTTCAACTGATGAGCTAAATGGTAGTTCAGAAGTATATAACGTAACACGCCCTCAAAATGGTGAATCAGCTAAGGTTACTGGTTACGAAATTGGTGTAACGCATATCTTTGATAATGGCTTTGGTATTATTGCTAATGCAACTGTAGTTGATAGTGACATTAGTATTTCTGAAGATTCTACAGAAACATTTGCACTTGAAGGTTTAGGCGACTCACAAAACTTAATTTTGTTTTATGAGCAAGATACCTGGCAAGCACGTATCGCATTTAACAACCGAGAAGGCTTTTTACGCTTAGTTGATAATGGTTTTAATGGTGAACCAGTGAACGTTGATACATACGGTCAATGGGATATTAGTGCAAGTTACGATATTAACGAGAACTTTACGGTTTTTGCTGAAGGTATCAATATTACCGAAGAAGAGTTAGTGCAAACTGGACGCTTCGATAATCAAATTTACTCAGTAGAAGATAACGGTTCACGTTACGCATTTGGTATTCGCGGAACGTTTTAATTGATAAAAAGAGGTTAGGGCATGTTTATCTTTCGAGATTAAATTTGCGGATGCGTGTTTTGCTTTTAGGCAAAACACGCCCTAGTTAGCCTTTTAGTTTTCATTGCAGTCCTCATGAGGTACTGCTACTAATAAGGTTGCTCTCACATTAAGTGTGTAGTTAATTAAATTTGTTTTAATGAAAGCTATTTTAGCAAGTGCCCAAAAGGGCACTTGTTACATAAAATATTATCAATAAATACTCAAAGAGTAGCGCACTATGAATAAAGCAGTAAAAACAGTAGCAGTAATAGGTGGTGGCACAGCTGGTTGGTTAAGTGCTGCTATTATTGCTTCTTATCACCAAAGCCAATCTGGTGAAGGTTTAAAGGTAATGCTAGTTGAGTCTTCTGATATTCCAACTATTGGAGTAGGCGAGGGCACATGGCCAACAATGAAAAATACACTTCAGCAAATTGGTTTGCGCGAAGTTGATGTATTTAAAGCCTGTAACGCAACTTTTAAGCAAGGTGGTAAATTTGTAAATTGGACTCATGGAAATGATGACTTTTATTACCACCCATTTACTGTACCGCTAGGCTATGGCCGAATAGATTTAGCCCCTTATTTAGATAATGTTGAAAACTTTGCACAGCAAACCAACTTTCAGCATGACATTTGCGAATCCAGCTTAGCTCCTCGTGGAATTACTCAGGGTGAATATCAAGGTAATTGTAATTACGCATATCATTTAGATGCAGGCGCTTTTGCTGAAATGCTTAAACAGCATTGTAAAAGTAAGCTTGGCGTAGAGCATATTATTGGCACTGTTGATCACGTTAAGCTTGATGACGATGGCGCTATAAATCACCTTACCTTAAAAGATCAAACTCACATTATAAACGCCGATTTATTTATAGACTGCACCGGCTTTTCATCTTTGTTATTGGGTCAAGCGCTCAACGTACCATTTAAAAAAATGGACCACGTGCTATTTAACGACAGCGCACTCGCTATGCAAGTTCCTTACGATGAAAACGAGCGTACACTTGCCAGTCATACCATTGCAACGGCGCAAAATGCAGGTTGGATTTGGGATATTGGTTTAACTCACCGCCGTGGCGTAGGGCATGTATATTCAAGCAAGTTCTTATCAGATGACGAAGCTGAGCAAAACCTACGACATTACTTAGGCGATGCTGCAAAAGGTTTAACTGCGCGAAAAATCAGTTTTGAATCAGGGTACCGTGAAAAGTTTTGGCATAAAAACTGTGTTGCTATAGGTATGTCGGCAGGATTTGTTGAGCCACTTGAAGCGACGGCTATTATGCTTGTTGAAATTTCAGCGCGCTTTGTTGCAGAGCATATGCCAGCCGATACACAAGTAATGCCTATTGTTGCTAAACGCTTTAACGAGCAAATGGGTTACCGTTGGCAGCGTATTATTGATTTTTTAAAGCTGCATTACATGCTAACTAAGCGTTCAGAACCTTATTGGCAAGCACATGTTAAACCCGACACTATTCCACAAAGCTTACAAGAAGACCTGTTGGTTTGGGGGAGTCGCGGTCCACTTATTCAAGACTTTCATGGCGCATTAGAGTTATTTCCCGCCGCTAGTTATCAATATGTTTTATACGGCATGGGCTTTAAGCCAGATTTTACTAAGCAAGCGTATTTACATACACAGCATACGCAAGCAAAACAAATTATTGAACGTAACAGCCAGCTAACACAGCAGATGTTGCAAACTTTGCCGCCGCACCGCGCTTATATAGAGCAGTGGTTGGCAGCTAACCTAGTTTAAGGATGTGTGAAGATGGCAATTAAAGAATTATCAAACACAGAGCACAAAGCATTAAAAATTAGTCCCGATGCGGCAGCTATTTACGCTTCAACTCAGCATTTACTTAATTTAAGAGCAACTGAAGTAGCTAAAATGACGTGCGACCTCCCTGTGTTTTTTGCACGTAATGCACAAAATGGTAGCTACACACTGTCGGCGCTAACAAGTTTTAATGCAAATCAAAATTTATTGGTAAATAACACAAAATGGCAGGCACTTTACACACCAGTGTGCATGCAATCCTACCCACTTTATTTATTAACGCGCGAAGCTAATAGCAGTGATTACTTTGTTGCTATAGATGAGCAAAGCTCAGTAGTAAATACAACTCAAGGTGAAGCGTTATTTGATGGAAACGCAAACCCAAGTTTATTTTTAAGCGCACAACAAAAGCTACTTGAAGGCGATTTAAAAAACGACTACCTCACTTATCAATTTACACAAGAGTTAGCACGTTTAGGACTCATAAAAAATATTGATATTGTTTTGCAGTTTGAACAAGGCGAAACCCAAACTATTCAAGGTTTGAGCACTGTTGACGAAGACAAACTGCAAACGCTCGATAACGACACTATTGTTAGCTTACAAAAGCAAGGTTACTTAAATGTGCTAAATAGCATGTTAATTTCACTTTTTCAGCTCAATGCCTTAGTAAAACTTCATAATCTGCATCCAGAACTTAAGCCTTTAAAGCAAATTAAATTAGAACTAAGTCGGGATGCACACGCGCTATAGCGTGTCTATTTTCACACACATATAAGAGACACACACATGTCAGATAACATTTTACAGCTGGTGGTTTTTGTTTTTGTCACCGCTTTAATTGGTGGCCTTACTTATTGGAAATGCCGAGGCCAAAATCGTAATAACGGACAAAGCCAAACCAAAGAGTATTTTTTAGCAGGCGGTGGCCTTACTTGGATGTTTGTTGCAGGTTCAATCACATTAACTAATTTAAGTACTGACCAACTTGTAGGTATGAATGGTAACCAAATGGCTTTGCTTGTTTGGTGGGAGCTTGCAGCAATTATAGGTTTGATTATTTTAGCCAAAGTGTTCATTCCTGTTTATTACAAATACAACTGTACAACCACCACGGAGCTTTTAGAAAAGCGCTATAACAACAAACATATTCGCGCTGTTATTGGGGGGTTATTCTTTTTAGGTAATGCGCTTATTTATATGCCGGCTGTAATTTATTCTGGTGCGCTATTTATGCAAACCATGTTTAAGGTGGATATTCCGCTAATGTACATTGCCACTGCATTTGCCATTGTTGGTGCTGTTTATGCGTTTTTTGGTGGTTTACGTGCAGTTGCAGTGTCTGATACTTACAACGGCTTGCTTGTACTCGGTATGGCAGTTTTAGTGGTGTTTTTGGCACTTAATGCCATTGATTATGACTTTACGGGTATACCACAGGAACGTTTAACATTAATTGGCGATGCTGATTCACCTATTCCGTGGCCAACACTTTTAACCGGCATGATCTTTATTCAAATGTATTACTGGGGTACTAACCAAACAATTACACAACGAGCAATGGCTGCACCTAATGTTAAAGAAGCGCAAAAAGGTATATTTGCAGCAGCAGGCATTCGCTTTTTAATCGTACCTGCAATTGTAGTATTACCGGGTATTATTTCTTTTAAACTTTATGGCGATATTGGTGACGCAGCTTATGGTCGAATTGTTGGTGACGTAATGCCAACATGGTTGACTGGTGTATTTGCAGCCGCAATGGCAGCAGCTGTTCTATCTACTTACAACAGCTTATTAAACTCAGCAACGGCATTGTATGTGTGTGATATTCACGAAGCTTACTTTAATAAAGAGCCAAGTGTTGTAAAGCTAAGTGGTTACGTAACATTGCTACTAACAAGCTTAACGCTTGTACTTGTGCCAATTTATCAGCAAGCCGATAGTATTATTAACTTACTACAACAATTAAATGGCTTATTAAGTATGCCGATATTCTCTATTTTTGTAGTGGGCTTATTATTTAAAAATGTTGATGCGCGTGCGGGTATTGCAGCGGTAATTTTAGGTGTGGGTATGTACGGTATGCTTACGTTTGCAAACTCACCACTACATACTGATATTCATTACATTCACTTAATGCCAATTACACTCATTGTATGTGTGGCTTTTGCATTAATAGTAAATAAAGTGGTGTTTGGCTTAAACGCGCAGTGGGCAGGTAAAACACCGGAGCTAGATAGCGCAGTGCAAGTACAAAAATAGATTAAAGATAATTTAAGCTGACAAAATCGGTCATAGGAATTCCTTGGCCGATTTTTTATATATATCAAAAAGCAGTAACTGTACTTTTGAGTTAAGGTTAATTTAATACTTTTTATTGCAGTGGTACTTCCAGTGAGTTTATCTGACTATTTGTGATGTAAAGACTATTAAAACCTAATTTATATGATATATACTATTATTATTGAAAGTCACTGTCTGACCGATCGTGTCTCAAGCAATAATAAATGAGTTTACACACAAAATCACTGACTCACACACTCGCATTATTTAACTCGTAATAGATTAAGAGGATAGGAGAATTATGGCCGACATTAAACCATTCTTTCGATTAGACAGCGCTAACAGCACCGTTATTTTCGACTGCCAGAGCAAAACACCGGCGTTACTGTATTTTGGTAAGCGCCTATCTGAGCAAACAACAGAAGCAATGCTAACTCAGCTTGCTACTCGCCAAGAAGTTAAATGTGCAGTTGTTGAAGAGGCACCTATTTCTCTTTCTCCATTATTGGGCGAAGGCTTTACTGGCGCACCAGGTCTTGAACTAGTAAATGACTCAATCGCATGGTCAGCAGGTCCAACGCTTAAAGAAGTTCGCCAACCTACCAGCTCAACTGTTGAGTTTGTAAGTGTTGATGAGTTACGTGGTATTGAACTTGTGCATAGCATTACACTCGACTACAACAGCGATGTACTGAGTGCGCATACGGTATTAACTAACTTAAGCGATTTACCGCTACAAGTTAATTACTGTGCAGCACCTACTTTTCAGTTACCAGATAGCGTAAGCAAAATAGTGAGCTTTGAAGGTCGTTGGTCAAACGAGTTTCAACGTCAATCGGTTGATTTATTTTTAGGAAGTTTTGTACGCGAAAACCGTAAAGGCAAAACATCACACGATGTATTCCCTGGCTTATTAGTGCATAACGAAAATGCAGGCGAGCAGCACGGCGAGTGTTATGGTTTTCACTTTGGTTGGAGCGGCAATAATAAACTACGCGCAGAGCTTTTAGCTGAAGGTCGTCGTTACGTGCAAATGGGCGAGTTATTATTACCTGGTGAGCTTACGCTTGCTAAAGGTCAAACATATCAAAGCCCAAGTATTTATGGCTCGTTTTCGAGCGAGGGTTTTAGTGCGCTTTCTCGTAATTTTCATCGTTTTGTTAAAGCTAATTTACTTAGCCAAGCGCAACGTGAAAAAACACGCCCTGTGCATTACAACACGTGGGAAGGCATATACTTTGATCACGACGTAGACACGCTTAAGCAACTAGCCGACAAAGTAGCCCCGTTAGGTATTGAGCGTTTTGTACTTGATGATGGTTGGTTTAAGGGTCGTCGTGGCGACAATGCGGGGCTGGGTGATTGGACAGTAGATTATGAAATTTACCCCGATGGTTTATCGCCAATTATTGACCATGTAAATAGCTTGGGTATGGAGTTTGGTATTTGGTTTGAACCAGAAATGGTCAACCCTGATAGCGATTTATACCGTGCGCATCCAGATTGGGTTTTAGGCTCTGAAAACAACGAACAATTGAGCTTTAGAAATCAGTTAGTACTTGATTTAACTCGCTCTGAGGTTGTTGAGTACTTATACAAAGCAATTGACGATATTTTAGTTGAATATCCAACTATTAAGTACATTAAGTGGGATATGAACCGTGATATTAACCATGCAGGAAACTTTGCAGGTAAACCAGCGGTGCACCAGCAAACATTGGCGCTTTATCGTTTAATTGACCGCATTAAAGCCGCGCATCCAGGGCTTGAAATAGAAAGCTGTTCGTCTGGTGGTGCGCGTGTAGATTATGGCGTACTGGCACACACAGACCGTGTATGGACGTCAGATTCTAACGATGCGCTAGATCGCCTTGAAATACAGCGTGGGTGTTCGTTCTTTTTCCCATCGTCGGTAATGGGCGCTCACGTAGGTCCGCGAGATTGTCATATTACAGGGCGTAACGTCAGTATTGAAATGCGTGCTGCGGTATCACTGTTTGGTCATATGGGGATAGAAATGGACCCACGTGAACTGAACGATCACGAATACAATGCACTTAAAGCGGCAATAGCACTTCACAAAGAGCATCGCGACTTTATTCATAGCGCCGATTTATACCGCCTTGATAGCGACGATTTATCAATTAACTTTGGTTTAATTGATGAGCAAAAAACAAAAGCGTTATTTGCGTATAACAGTGTTCGTGAAACACCGCGTACAGCGCCTAATAAATTGCGTTTTGTTGGTTTGGATACTGATACGCAGTACACACTTAACTTAGTGTGGCCGGTAAAATTTGAAGAATATCGTCCCTCTTCTATGACTGCGGTAAATGGTCAAACGTTTACAGGTGAAGCGCTAATGCAGTTTGGTTTACAAATGCCAATCTCATTCCCACAAACATCACTTATTTTTGAACTTACAAAAGCTTAGTTTTTAACGTAGGCAGCAAAAAGGGAGCTAATTAGCTCCCTTTTTTAATCTGTTAAAAGTAACTTTTTACTACACCAGCTTTGATTCAATAAGCTCAAGTGCTTCTTCTAAAATAGTTTCTACCGCTTTTTTTGCACGCTCAGGATTACGCGATTTAATTGTATCTAAAATATCAGCATGTTTTGCTACATCAGCACCTGGCACACCTTTAATATGGTTAGTGTAGCGAATACTTACGCGTAATGCGGTGCTAATAAATTCAGTTAATTGTACAAAAAAGCGATTGTTACTTGCCACTAATATACTGGTATGAAAAGCAATATCTGCTTCAAGAGGATCGTCTAATCCTTCATCGGCATCAGCCATGCGTGCAAGGGCGTTATCAATCTCGGCTAATTGCTCTTCAGTTGCGGTCATTGCAGCAAGCGCTGCGGCTTGTGGCTCTAAAGCAACACGGACCTGAGTAAATTCTTTTAATAATGAAAGTGACGGTTTGCTGCTTAAAATCCAACGCAGTACGTCAGTATCAAACATGTTCCAGCTGCTTTCTGGCAATACGCGAATACCTTGCTTAGGGCGTGATGAAATTAACCCTTTAGCAGAGAGCATTTTTACAGCTTCGCGAGTGGCGCTGCGGCTCACATCGTATTTAATACATAAGTCAGCCTCTGATGGCAGACCTTCACTTACAGGATAAACGCCACGCACAATAGCAAAACCCAAATCGTGGGTTAGTTGGTGTGTTAAGTTTTGGCGAGGTTGGCTTTTCATTGTGCGAATTTCCGAGTTCATTATTGCTTGGTTATATATCATATATCATATTAATGTACGCAAGGATATGATATAAACTTTTTATTAGCTAAATATTTTAACACAGCAATAACAACTTAGTTTGGCTCTTTATACTGTAAATGTAAGTTTATAAAGAGTTTAAATAAAATTGAAAATGCGCTGTATGGAGAGTTGAATTTGAACACCCTAGCTCAATATCATAGTCTTTCTGGTAAAGTTATTTTTATTACTGGTGGTGCTTCTGGCATCGGAAGAGCAATGGTCGAATCATTTGCTAAGCAAAAGGCTAAAGTTGCTTTTATTGATATCGACGATGATTCTGCGCAGGCGCTCATTAACGATCTCCCAAATGCTAACATATGGTATAGGCAAGTAGATGTAACCGACTCCCATGCTTTGCAGCAATCATTAGTTGATGCGTGTGCAGCCCTTGGAAGCGTAAATGTATTAGTTAACAACGTAGCTAACGATCGTCGCCAAGCAAGTGAAGACGTTACCGTTCAAGATTGGGATCAGTGCCTGCAAATTAATTTAAATCCAGCTTTTTTTGCCTCGCAAGTTGCTATGTCGTTTATGCAGCAAGAAGGTGCCGGTAGCATAATAAACTTTAGCTCTATTAATGCCATTATGGGGCAGCCTCAAATGGCGGGTTATGTAACAGCTAAAGCTGGGCTTATAGGTATGACCAAAGCATTAGCACGTGATTATGGCGAATTTGGTATTAGGGTAAATGCTATTTTACCTGGTTGGGTTGCCACCGACCGCCAATTAGCAAGCTGGTTTACCCAAGCCGAGCAGGTTAAATGGATGGAAGCCATGGCACTTAAAAAGCTCGTTACTCCAGAAGATGTTGCTAACTTAGCGATGTTTTTAGCGGCGGATGAAAGCAGTATGATCACCGGGCAAAGTATTAAAATTGACGGTGGGAGACTCTAAAGTTTGACTACTTCATCTCTTTTTATAGCCGTAGATTGGGGGACCAGTCATTTGCGCGCCTATTTGTGCCGTGTTAACGCACAACAACCACTCATGTTGCTTGAGCAACGAGACGGACCTGGTGTTGTAAAATCTAGCCAAAATTTTGAGCAAACTCTCCTCAATACTATTGAGCCTTGGAGTGAGCAATACGGAAAAGTACCTGTTTACATTGCAGGGCAAATTACCTCAAGTATAGGTTGGCATGAAACGCCTTATTTAGAATGCCCTATTAATCCAGAAAGCTTACTTGATGCTGCTATTAGCTTTGATTGTGCAGGGCATACTATTAAAGCGTTACCGGGCACAAAATGCACCTTACAAAATACGTTGTTTGATGTAATGCGCGGTGAAGAGCTGCAAATATTAGGGTTTTTAAAACAAAATCCAGAGTATCAACAGGGTAAAATATTACTGTGTTTACCAGGTACACATACTAAGTGGGTACTTATAAACCATGGTGAAATAATCTGCTTTAAAACCGCAATGACGGGCGAGTTATACGATTTACTGTGCCATCAAAGTGTTTTAATACCAAGCGACTGTGAAGAAGGCTGTTTTGATTGGAGAGCATTTGAACAAGGCTGCGAGCTTACTCTTGGTAGTGATAGCGGTAATTTAGCGCATGGTATTTTTAGTGTGCGTACTCGTCAGCTTTCAAAAGAGTTAACACCGGTGCAAGCTAAAGCTTATTTATCGGGCGTGTTAATTGGCAGCGACGTACGAGCAGCTCGCCATGCAAGCGAGTGGCAGCTACTAAGTGATACCCAAGTTGTAGTAGTGGGGACTAAACAGCTCAATAAATGTTTTTCTACTGCGCTTAATCAAATAGGCGTTAAGTGTGCTGAGTTTGATATTAAAGCAGCCACATTGAGCGGTTTTAACTTTTTATATAACCGAGAAAATAAAACCCCTTTATAACGCTTAAGCTATAAAGGGGTTTTACGGGAAGTTATTAAAAATTATTAAAGATTATTAAGCGCTTTTAGCTGCTTTGCTTTGTTCAATATAATTATTAAGCGATGCAGTTTGGGCTTCATTAAAGCGCAAACCTAACTTTGTACGGCGCCATAATATGTTATATGCGTTTTCTGCCCATTCTTCGTTTAATAAAAAATCGACCTCTGCTGCAAATAAATTATGACCAAAGTCTTGCCCTAAATCGCTTAATTGCTTTGCGTTACCTAAAACATTTTCAGCTCGTGTACCGTAAGTACGTAAAAAGCGGTTTAACAGTATTTGTGGTAACCAATTATAGCGGGTTTGCAATTGAGCTTTGAGTGCTTTTACCGAGCTAAAATCGCCACCTGGTAAAGCGCTATGCTTAGTCCATGCTTCGCTCATTTGTGGGTAAAAATCTTCAAGCTTATTAACCGCAGCTTCTGCAAGTTTACGATAAGTGGTAATTTTTCCGCCAAATACGCTTAGTAATGGCGTGTGTTTACCTTCGCTAGAAAGCTCTAGTTTATAGTCGCGAGTAACTGCTTGTGCATTAACTGATTCGTCATCAAGTAATGGGCGTACACCCGAAAAAGTATGCACTATGTCTTGGCGTTTAATTGGCGTTTTAAAGTAGTTATTAGTGATATCGATAAGGTAATCAATTTCTTCTTCACTAATTTTTACATCCTGTGGGGCACCTTTGTGCTCAACATCGGTTGTGCCAATAAGTGAGAAGTCATCTTCAAACGGAATAACAAATACAATACGCTGATCTTTGTTTTGTAAAATATAAGCTTGTGGCTCGTCGTGAATGCGCGGTACTACTATGTGGCTACCTTTTACAAGGCGAATATTTTGTGGCGACTTTTCTTCAAGTGCTTCATCAAATAATTTAGCAACCCAAGGACCCGCCGCATTTACAATACCTTTAGCCGAAATAGCATAGCGAGATTGAGTACTTTGTTGCTCAAGAGTTACTTGCCATTTGTTTTCTTCGCGATGCGCTTTTACACACTTGGTTTGCGTGGCAATTACAGCACCTTTTTGTTGCGCTGCTAGTGCATTTAAAATAACTAAACGAGAGTCATCAACCCAACCATCTGCGTATTCAAACCCTTTAGTAATTGAAGGCTCTAACACGCTATGCTCACCAAATTTTATACTTTTAGATGCTGGTAAGGTAACGCGTTTAGCTAAATTGTCGTACATAAACAAGCCAATACGAATCATCCAAGCTGGGCGTAAATGCTTTTGATGTGGCAATCTAAATGTAAGCGGCCACATAATGTGTGGAGCGTTTTTTAAAAGTACTTCACGCTCAGCTAGCGCTTCTTTTACTAATCTAAATTCGTAGTGCTCAAGGTAGCGCAGACCGCCGTGAATAAGCTTAGAGCTATTTGAAGACGTTGCACACGCTAGGTCTGACTGTTCGCACAAAAGTACTTTAAGTCCTCTCCCTGCAGCATCTGCAGCTATGCCTGTGCCGTTTACGCCGCCACCGATGACTAGTAAGTCATATTCGTTATCTGCTAATTTCACCGAGCACCCTTTTTATTTGTAATATAAATAATACATATAGCATCATAAAGCCGCTGTTTTCATTTGACAATAGAAAACTCAGTTTTTTATTAGTCAACTTTTGCGCTGATCCATTTGTAATTTAGGGCAGTAAAACACGCCTTTTTAACCTAATATTTAACGAGGTTAAAAAGGCAAAATGACTAAAAATGTAGCTTTAGCCATTTGGATTTACTGCGGGCAGTTTTTATTTGTTAAACACACTTGGGCTACGCAATGCTGCCATTTTGCATATAAATCGTTGCGCTCGTCGGCGCTCATGGTTGGTTCAAAACGACGGTCACATGTCCACATTTTAGATAGCTGCTCAGTTGACTCGTAAACACCTGTTTGTAAGCCTGCTAAATAAGCAACACCTAAGGAGGTTGTTTCGGTTACTGTAGGGCGCTCAACAGTGGCACCTAAAATGTTTGATAAAAAGGTCATTACCCAATTATTTTTAACCATACCGCCATCTACGCGAAGCACACTTGGGCGCAAACCGTCACGTTCCATCGCTTTTTGTAAATCTTTGGTTTGATAGCCAACCGATTGCAGCGCTGCAGCAACTATGGTGCTAATACCTGAGTCACGCGTAAGACCCAAAATAGCGCCGCGTGCATTAGGGTCCCAGTAAGGAGCGCCTAAACCAGTAAACGAGGGAACTAAAAACACACCATGATCGAGCGGTACATCTTTTACCATCGACTCACTTTCGCCAGCATGACTAAGTAACTTTAAGCCTTCAACAATCCACTGCATGGTTGCACCCGCCATAAAAATACTGCCCTCAATGGCGTAGGTTGGTTTTCCATTTAAACGATAGGCAACGGTAGTTAGTAAGCGGTTTTCAGAAGTAAGCGCTTTTTCGCCGGTGTTAAGCATTAAAAAGCAGCCCGTACCATACGTACTTTTTGCCATGCCTTGCTCAAAACATGCATGACCAACAAGTGCTGCTTGTTGATCGCCTGCTATACCACATACGCGAATTGGTGCACCAAAAATATCAGCGCTCGTTGAGCCAAACTCATCAGCTGAGTCCATCACTTCTGGCAGCATCGACTCTGGAATATCGAATAATTCTAGAAGTTCTTGATCCCATTGCTGCGTATGAATATTAAATAACATAGTGCGCGATGCATTGGTTGCATCGGTACGATGTTCTTTTCCGTCAGTTAGCTGCCAAAGTAGGTAGGTATCAACTGTACCAAACGCAAGTTCGCCAGCAAGCGCTTGTTCGCGTGCGCCCTCAACATTATCTAAAATCCAACGGATTTTAGTGGCTGAAAAATACGGGTCGAGCAATAAGCCTGTTTTATCGCTTATAGTTTGGCAAAGCTCATCGGTAGTTAAGCTTTCGCAGTAGTCGCTGGTGCGTCTATCTTGCCAAACAATCGCGTTATAAATAGTTTTTCCTGTTTTTTTATTCCACACTAAAGTGGTTTCGCGTTGGTTAGTGATACCAATAGCGATAATTTCTTCAGGTTTTACATCATTTTTAGCGAGTACTTCGCGGCTGGTGCTAAGCACTGTTTGCCAAATATCGTTAGGATCGTGTTCAACCCAGCCATTTTGTGGAAAATGCTGAGGAAATTCTTGTTGTGCTGTACCAAAAACGTCTGCATCTTTTGTAAACAAGATGGCACGAGAGCTTGTGGTTCCTTGATCAATTGAGAGTATGTATTTGGACATATTTATTAATATTATTTATCTTATATATAGCTAGATTGCCTTTAACTGTGACTAATGGCAATGGTTTTTTCTTAAAATATCTGACTAAAAAGTAAACGTACTTGTTTTTACTAATAACTGTTTAGTAAAAGATGTTTTACTTTAGATAATTTTAAGTGCGAGCACGGCTATTTAAAAAAATAGCCGTGTTGGTTAAGTTACTTAGCGTGTGGTTTAGCTTGCTGCCAATCCATGCCGGTAGAAAAGCGATTATCAAACCCGCGCCACTGTGGCAGTGGCTTAGCGTCAACTACAGCTTGGTCGCCGTTTTGTGGCAAGTCTAAATATTCACATTGGCTGGTTATACCTTTTACATGGCAGTCCATCATTGCAAGTACAAAGTGCTTGTTGGTTTCGTTAATTGTACGCATAGACCACGATGGCTCGTAGTAATGACCTATATCTAATTCACTACTGCTTTTTGCAATAGCGGGAGCAGGGTGAGGTGCAATATTGTGGCGGGCATTTTTGTAAGTAAGCATATACTTATCTTGGCTGCCTGTTTGGTTATATAGGCTTTTAATGCCCTCATAACCCGAAATGTCATCTAAGTTACCAGCTACATAAAGTGAAGGTACTTTAATATTCTGCATAGCTTTGGCATCAAATATAGCGTGCTGTCCGCCCCATGGTGCAAAGGCAACCATTGCTTTTATACGTGGGTCTACTTTTGGATTTTGATATTGCCCACCAGCGCAGCTGTTTAGTAATTGTTGTACTTTTTTAATTTGAGTTGGGTCTTTCATACCAGTAAACATTGCCGTTGTTTGCTCATTAAATGCATAACATCCACCAATGGTATTTACTGCACCATAGCCACCCATTGAATAGCCAATTACACCAGCGCTTTTGTTATCTACTTGCTTACTTGCAAAGTTGTTTTGTTCGTTAAAGTAATTAATAACAAACTGCTGATCGCGTGAGCGATTTATAAGGGTGCTGAAAAAGCCTGAGAACGGCGCGCTTTTAAAATCAACATCAGCGTTAGTTGAATCAGTATGATCAATCGCTGCAACAATGTAGCCGTGAGACGCTAAGTGCTCGCCTAAGTAGTACATAATTGTGCGGTAACCGGTATAACCGTGGGAAAGCACTATAACAGGGTAGTGCTCTTTATTATTAATTGCGACATCGCGCATGGCGTCGGCTTGCAGGGTAAACTTTTTACCGGTACGAGTTATATCGCTGTAGCTTGTAAGCTCAGTATTGGCTGTATTTGCAGCCGGATACCACACTTCTATTTTTAAAGGGCGGTCTTTTTGAGTTTGTGTAGCAGGATCAAATTGCGCAGGGTTAACTAAATCAAGTGTCTGCACGCCTACTTTGTAACTTCCTTTAGCTGCAAGCTCTGGCAATACTTCGCTAGTGATTGGCGGATATAGTTGCTCAGGCTCATTAGATGCAGCAACAGCTACACTCGCAGATAGACTGCACGTAGCTAACAATATGGCTTTTGAAAGCCCTTTTAATTTGTGTGTAGTTGTCATTGTGTATCCTTGTTGTGTATTTTTATTTTTTATTTTTTAATTTTGAGCTCTGCTGATTCTACGTTACGGCTGTATTGCAGCTGCCATTGGGCTCTTAAAGAGTCCATTATGTTCATCACGCGCAAACTTGTAGAAAGCCCAAGTACGCTACTTTGAGTTTGTTTTTGTAGTATGCATTGTGTGACATGCGCAATTTCAAACTTAAAGTTTTCATCATCGTTAAAGTCAAAATCAAACTGTTGTGCAGCTTGGCTGTTAATGTATAGCTCTATACGCTTAGCACTTACAAATTCAGGTAAACGAATAAAACCATGCTCACCATAAATTAATGCATCGGTTGGGCCGCTTTGCTGTAGTGCACTTGATAGCTGGGCAAATTGTCCGTTACCGTAATCAATAATAGCAACACTTCGCTCATCAACACCGGTTACGCTTTTATGTACTAATGATTTAATTTGCTCAGGGGCTTTGTTAAACACCACGTCAGCAATCGAAATAGGGTAAATACCTAAATCGAGTAGGGCGCCACCAGCCGTTGCAGGATTCATTAAGCGGTGCGTATCAACAAAGCTACCAGGTAAACTAAAGTTAGCATTAACGCTGTGTACTTTACCTATTATGCCTTCGCTTAATAGCTGTTGTAGCTTTATTATTGCCGGTAAAAAGCGCATCCACACGCCTTCCATTAAAAAGCAGTTTTGTTGCTTTGCAAGTTCACTGAGGTTTTGTAATTGCTTGGCGTTAACGGTAATTGGTTTTTCGCTCAGCACGTGCTTATTGTGTGTTAAGCACAGTGCAATAGCATTAAAGTGTTGGTCGTGGGTGTTAGCAATATATATAGCGTCAATGTTTGGGCATTGCGCAAGAGCTTGGTAGCTCTCATAGCCGGTAGCATCGTATTGAGCTGCAAATGAAGTAGCGCGATCGCTATTAGTTGATGCCACGCCAATAAGTTGTGCATCACTGCAATGCGCAATGCTTTTAGCAAAGGTGTGGGCAATATTGCCACATCCAATAATTCCCCAATTAACCTTTGCCATATTTATTGCCTTTTTATTTTAGTTTTAAAAAGAAGTAATTTGTAACCCTGAGCCCGCTGAACATACGTAAATATCAGCATTTAAGTTAAAGCGTGCGTGGTAGTGCTGTTTAACTGCAGCTTTAATAAGTGGCACTTCAGTATCGCGACATAAACATACTATTGCGCCACCAAAACCACCACCAGTCATACGTACTGCTCCGCGCTCACCCATAGCTTCTTTGCAAATTTCTACTAGACCATCGGTTGCTGGTACGGTTACTTCAAAATCGTGTTTAAGCGATTGATGCGATGCAGCCATTAATTCGCGAAGCGCATCCATATCGTTATTTTGTAGTGCAGTTGTTGCTGCTATTACACGATCGTTTTCGCTAATAACATGATGCGCACGTTTATATTCGTTTTCGCTTAATGTTACTTTAGCAGCTTGCAGCTTTTGCATTGTTGCTTGGCGAAGTGTTTTAACACCCATTTTTTCTGCGGCTTGTTCGCAGTCAATACGGCGTTGGTTATATTCGCTATCAACCAATTTACGCGGGTAATTTGAGTTAACAATAACAATGTTTAAATCATCAGGTACTTTAATCGATTTGGTTGCTAGGTTTTCACAGTCGATTAAAAGTGCATGCCCATTCTCGCCTTTAGCTGAAATAAGCTGATCCATAATGCCACACTGGCAATGCATAAAGTCATTTTCGGCTTCTTGACCAAGCAGGGCTATTTGCTCTTCTTTTAAACCTAATTGTGCAATATGGTTAAACATGCCGCCAACAGCAACTTCTAATGCGGCAGATGACGATAAGCCACTGCCTTGCGGTAAGTTACTATCAATAAGTAGGTCAGCACCACGTAATGTATGGCTTGCTCGTTTAAGCACAAAAGCCACAGCACGAATATAGTTACCCCATTGCGATTGACCTTCGCTGATAGCCTCATCAATACTGAAGCTGTCTTGCTCACCAGGGTAATTTAAAGAGCGCACTGTAATTGTGTTGTCGTCGCGCTGTTTAAACATAACTTGGGTGCGAAACTCCAACGAACACGGTAAAACAAAGCCGTCGTTGTAATCGGTAAATTCACCAATTAGGTTTACACGACCAGGAGCGGCAGCAATACCTTGCGCAGGCGCACCGTACAGTGACAAAAATTGTTGTTGGAATTCGTTAAGCTTCATCTGTGTGTCCTGCTGTATCTTTATAATGTGTGGTACTCGCTGCTTGTAAAATAGAGGCAGCAGTTTCTGCGCTTAAATCGCGCTGGCTTTCGCCTAGCATTTCGTAGCCTACCATGTGCTTTTTAACGGTTGCTGAGCGAAGTAGCGGCGGGTAAAAGTGTGCATGCAAACACCAATGTTGCTCATCAGAGCCTCTATTAGCCGGAGCATTATGCCATCCCATTGAGTATGGGAAGCTGCAATTAAATACGTTGTCGTACTTAGTTGTTAATACTTTTAATGCGTGGGCTAATGAATCAGTTTGTGCATCATTTAGCTGGCTAAAGTTTTGAATATTATCTTTAGTTATAAGCATTGTTTCAAACGGCCATGCAGCCCAAAATGGAACAACAACAAGCCAATGTTCGTTTTCGAATACAACGCGAGTTTTATCTGCTTGCTCTTTTTGCACGTAATCGGCAAGCATGGCTGTACCGTGCTTTTTATAATAGGCAAGCTGCTGGTTGTCTTCGGCTTCAATTTCGGTTGATAAATGCGAGTGAGCCCATACTTGCCCATGAGGGTGAGGCTGCGAGCAACCCATTATCTCACCTTTGTTTTCAAAAACTTGTACGCATTTATATTGCTCGGTAAGTTCTGTGTAATTTTGTTTCCAGGTTTTTACTATTTCATGCAGCGCGTTTTGGCTAAGCTCTGGTAGTGTTTTATTATGCTCTGGAGAAAAACAAATTACGCGGCATTCGCCACTGGCTTCGTCGGTAATAAATAAGTCGTTGTCTGACTCTGTGCTTTGTGGCTGCTTACTGGTATTAGGTGTTAATGCGCCAAAGTCATTTCTAAATACGTGTGTGTATTTATAATCTGGGTTGCTGTCGCCATTTGCACGGGTATTACTTGGGCAAAGCGGACAGTTTTCATCGTGTTTTGGTAATACGCTTTCGCTAACTGCTTCTGTTGCGCCTAACCATGGGCGGTTATTACGATGTGGTGAAACTAATACCCAACGACCCGTTAGCGGATTTTTACGTCTGTGAGTACTTTCTAATAAAGCCATATTAACTCTCCAACCCACTAGGGTAATTAGTTTGCCAGCGCCATGTATCGTCTGTCATGTCGTTAAGTGTTAGTTTTGCGTGCCAGTTAAGCGTATTTTGCGCTTTAGTTGCATCGGCATAGTTGCATGCAATATCGCCAGCACGGCGTGGTGCACTTTGATAAGGAATGTTTTTACCCGCTGATGCGCTAAATGCCTTAATCATATCAAGTACAGAATAACCTTGCCCCGTACCTAAGTTATAAGCATGAAAGGCGGTATCTGTTTTATGCTGCATAAATGCTGCAACATGACCTTTAGCTAAATCTAAAACGTGAATATAGTCGCGCACGCCGGTGCCATCTTCAGTGTCGTAATCGTCACCAAAAATATTAACTACCTCTCGTTTGCCTACCGCCGTTTGTGCAATAAAAGGCATTAAGTTATTAGGAATGCCATTAGGACTTTCTCCTAGTAAACCACTTGGGTGTGCGCCTACAGGGTTAAAGTAACGCAGTGCTATGCCCATAAATTTGTTGTTGGCATTACATACATCTTGCATGGCTTGTTCAACCATAACTTTAGTCCAACCATATGGGTTAGTTGCGCGTATAGGGTGCTTTTCGTCAATAGGTAAGTAGTCGGGCTCGCCATACACAGTAGCCGATGAGCTAAATATAATGTGATTAACGTCTGCTTCTTGCATGCTTTGTAACATACTTAATGTGCCCGACACATTATTTTGATAATAACGAAGTGGTTGCTCAGTTGATTCCCCAACCGCTTTTAAAGCAGCAAAGTGAAATACAGCTTCGGCTTTAGTGTGCTTTAGCGCGAGTTTAAATTGTTGTTCGTCTTGAATGTCACCCAAAATAAACTCAAATCGGGTGCCAGTAATCTTTTCGAGTTGATCAAGTACACGAGGGCTCGCATTAGACAAATTATCGTAAATAACAGGCGTAATGCCTGCTTCATGTAATGCAATACATGTGTGGCTACCTATGTAACCCATACCGCCTGTGACTAAAACCTTCATGTTTTTTCTCGAAAGAGTATTTATATGATAAATACTACTATTAAGGGGGTGTAAAAACAATAGTAATGATCTGAGCTAAATTCAAATAAAAGAATAAAAAACATTCGCTCATTAGCTCTTAGCATTATCAATTAATTATATAAAGTGATTCAACTGTGCGGCTAATTATCAGTGTTGTGCAAGGGTGTTACGATAGCTACATAATTTACTTTAAGATTGTAGTTAGACTTTTTACTACCTTAACGCTGCACAGATAGGGCATATAAATGAAAAAAACTATTTTAATTACAGGTGCAACAGACGGCATTGGTTTAGAAACTGCAAAAATGCTACTAGCCCAAGGTCATACTGTATTGCTACATGGTCGTAATCAAGAAAAGCTTAACAATGTACAAGCAATGCTAAACGAGCAATACCCGCAGGCAAGTACTCAAATTTATGTGAGTGATTTTAGCGAAATGACACAGGTACGTTATTTGGCAGGGCAGGTAAGTGCTGATCATAAACAACTCGACGTACTTATTAATAACGCTGGTGTATACAAGCTTGAAAACATAACCACACCCGATGGGTTAGATACGCGCTTTGCTGTAAATACATTTGCACCATATTTACTAACTAAATTACTTTTGCCGCTATTAAATAAAAAGGCACGCGTAGTTAACGTGTCATCTGCTGCACAATCAAGTGTTAACTTTGATGCGCTTATTGGTAATAAAGCGATTTCAGATAATGCTGCTTATGCACAAAGTAAGTTGGCTATTACTATGTGGTCGCGTTATTTAGGGCTTAAATTAAAAGAGACCGGTCCGTTAGTTGTATCAGTAAATCCAAAGTCACTACTGGGTAGTAAAATGGTTAAGGATGCGTACGGATTAGATGGTGGCGATTTAAAATTAGGTGCAGATATTTTTTGCCGAGCTGCGCTCAGTGATGAATTTAATAATGCCGCAGGTTTATATTTTGATAACGATGCGGAGTGTTTTGCACCACCACATTTGGATGCATTAAACGAGACTAAAAACCAACAACTCGTTGATACATTAGATAGCGTTTTAGCACAGCTTAAATTAGGTGAATTATAATGAATACTGATATTACCTGGACTGTTGAAGGTACTATTAAAGCCGGTAAAAAAGATCAATTTTTAGTGGTTATGCAGCAATTAATAGCCGCAGCAAAAAATGAAGTAGGTACCATAATGTATGAATGGACGCTAAGCGACGATGAATCAAGCGTACATATATACGAGCGTTATATAAATGAAGATGCAGCTAAAGCTCATTTAGCGCAGTGGGATACTAACGGACCACTGTTTTTAGATGTTGTCGACGTGACTAGAATAACAGTATTTAGTGAACTTAATGACGATTTTAAAGCTGCTCTTGCAGGTCCAAATACTGTGTTTATGAATCCAGTTGGTGGTTTTACTAAGTAACCGGAGCTTTGGTTAGGTAATACTCATTTTTGATTTAATACGAGTAAGGGCTCACTGTTTGCAGTGAGCCCTTATTTATAAAAGTTACTTTAGCTTTATACTTTAACTTTATTCTGCTTGTAATAAGCGCTGGTATAGCCAGTCTTTTAATTCTGAGCGGTCATATTTTAGTTGATGCATTTGCTCATCGCTAATTGGCGCATCCTTGAGTTCTAATACTCTAATTTCTTTATCTAGCTTATCGTATTTATCCGCTTTTTTAGCAAACTCAGTGTCGCTTTCATTTAGCTCTGCAATGGTATTTAAGTGATCTGGAAAATCATTAGTTAATGAGTGTTCTTCGCCTAACATATTCGCTCCTTAATAGGATATAAATGAACTCACAAGTAAGTGAGTTGTTTAAGTGAATTACTACTTATTCATATAATATACTGGGGTTCGTATAATCATAAATCAACCACCTGGCTTTTTATTTCCTTCATATACTTTTACAAATCACTGACACTTATACATGCTTGAGTTAGAATGCATTGTGCGGAAATACCCGCGATAAATAACTACTTTGAGTGCTTTATTACATGCTTTTAATGATCGATAACTACGATTCGTTTACTTATAACTTAGTGCAGTATTTTCAGCGATTAGATCAAGACGTATTAGTTAAGCGTAATGACGAGCTAAGCATTGCACAAATTAAACAGTTAAATCCGCAGCACATAGTTTTATCACCTGGACCATGCACACCTAACGAAGCCGGTATTTCGTTAAATGTAGTTGAGCAACTAAAAGGGTTGTATCCCATATTAGGGATCTGTTTAGGGCATCAAACTATTGCGCAGGCACTGGGTGGTGATGTGGTTCGAGCAAAAAAAGTAATGCATGGTAAAACTTCACCAATAATTCATACTAATAAAGGTGTGTTTAACGGTTTAGTTAATCCGTTAACGGTTTGTCGCTACCATTCTTTAGCTGTTAAAGCACAAACGTTACCTAAAGAGCTAGAAGTAACCGCATGGACTCAAACTGAGCAAGGTGAGTTTGACGAAATAATGGGTTTATTACATAAAGAGCTAGCTATTGAAGGGGTGCAGTTTCATCCTGAGGCTATTTTAACGCAACACGGTTTAAAACTGCTTGATAACTTTTTAACTCGCTTCTAAAGTTATAATACTTAAGTGCATTTTATACTTACTAATGACTGGATGTAATGACCGAACTCGTATCGCAACAACGTACTGCAAAAATGCTCGACCAACGAGCCCACGATTTATTGTTGGGTCATAGTTTTGCACACCAGCAAATTGGCTTTATTAATACATTAGATATTGATTACGGCGAACCAATGAAGCAACGTACCTTATTAGAGGTAGAGATTGCAGCGCAAAATGTACGCCAACAAAGTAGTACAGCTCATCACAAATACCGTGCTCAAGCGAGCGAGCAGCTTCATAAAGTAATAGAAACTGCAATATATAAACAGCTTAACGACATAGATGCAGTTATTAAAAGTACAATCGGAATTGAAGACAGTGTTGCTACTATAATTGATATTTTAGCTGTTAAATCAGCTTCTGTAGGGCGTTTAGAGCCGCTGGTTAATGATTTAAGTTGGCTTGGTCGAGAATTAGTAACGCTAGTTAACTTACCGTATTATCGAAACCAGCGTAGTAAAAACACCTCAGTAAAGGTGGACAGCCCCGCGTTAGCGCTACGTTATATTGGTTTAGATAATTTACAGTTAGTAATCCCTACTTTTGCAGTACGCCATTGGATGCCACATAGCACAGAGCCATTTTCATTATTAAAGCGCCGATTACGAGACAGCGCCATGGCAAATGCGATTGCGGCACAAAAGATTGCACAAATAAATAATGTAAACGATATTCATGCGTTTACTCTCGGTATGCTTTTAGATGTGGGTCGAATTGCGTTAGTGCGTTTGTACTTAAAAACGTTTGATCAAGTATGGAAGCGTAAAATACAAATTGCTCGTGAAGAAAATCAAAAAAATCTACATACAGCATTATTAGAGTTACAGCCAGATCCGCTTTTTTTAACCAACTTGCTTAGCAATAAATCGATAGCAGTAAGTGCCAAAGTAATAGATAAAATGGCTTTTAAATATTTACCGTTTAAAGGTGTAATGCAACAGTTAGAAAACGGGGTCGATAAGGGTGATACATTACTGCCTTTAACTGAGGTAATGCTAAAGGCGCGTTGTTACGCTCAATATTTAAATTTAAAAGAGCATCAGCTTATTGAGCCCGACGAATTAGCAACGTGGTTTTCGTACTTTAAGTTCACTAAAACGGAACTAAAAACCCTCGAAACAAGCAATTTTACCAATCTAGCTATTCAAATTGACTAAAAAATTGAAATTTTTGTTAATTAATTAGCGACTAATCATTCATTCTAATCCTATTGTTATATCGCATATTTAATGCTTAAACCGCATGCGCCTCAGTGCCCATGCGGTTAGTTACTTAAAACTGGTCATAATTAACTATGCAAATAGTTATTCACTATCTATGAAATAATATCTTTAGCCCTTTATTTTAAAGGGATACATGAAAGTTTTTAACGAGACAGATATCAGTAATTCTGAAATAATGTGCGTCTGAAAATTGAACCACAAAGCAATTTTGCGCAATTATCAGGTTACTGATCTTGCCTATAAAGTTGGTTACAAATATTAACCAAACACCTATTTTGATGTTTTGTGTTGCTCACAATTAAGAGGAAATAAAATGACAGTCAATCGCGAATTATTTGATCACGTAATGGTTCCTAACTACGCACCTTCAAGCGTAATTCCTGTTCGAGGCGAAGGCTCTCGCGTATGGGATCAAGAAGGTCGAGAGTTTATCGACTTTGCTGGTGGTATTGCAGTTAACTGTCTTGGCCATTGCCATCCTGCATTAGTAGGCGCATTAAAAGAGCAAGGCGAAAAAATCTGGCATTTATCAAATGTAATGACCAATGAGCCGGCACTTCGCCTAGCTAAAAAAATGGTTGATGCTACATTTGCTGAAAAAGTTTACTTTGCTAACTCAGGCGCAGAAGCAAACGAAGCAGCGCTTAAATTAGCGCGTCGTTTTGCACTTGATAAATACAGCGCAGAAAAATCACAAATCATCGCGTTCAATAAAGGTTTCCACGGTCGTACATTCTTTACCGTAACTGTTGGCGGTCAAGCTGCATATTCTGATGGTTTTGGTCCTAAGCCTGGCGACATTGTACATTGTGATTACAACGATCTAGCTGCTTTTGAAGCGCTTATTAGCGACAAAACATGTGCCGTAATGATGGAACCTCTACAAGGTGAAGGCGGTATTGTTTCACCAACTGACGAGTTTGCTCAAGGCGTTCGTGATTTATGTACTAAACATAACGCACTGCTTATTTTTGATGAAGTACAAACAGGTGTTGGTCGTACTGGCGATTTATACGCATACCAAGGCTTAAACGTAGTACCTGATATTTTAACTTCAGCTAAAGCACTTGGCGGCGGTTTTCCAATTGGCGCTATGATCACAACAACTGAGATTGCACAGCACCTTAAAGTAGGTACTCATGGTTCTACTTATGGCGGCAACCCGCTTGCGTGTGCTGTTGCAGAAGCAGCATTTGATACAGTAAATACACCAGAAGTACTTGCTGGCGTAAAAGCTAAAGCAGCATTGTTTAACGAGCTAATTACTGCGGTTAACGAAAAATACAACGTATTTAGCGAAATCCGTGGGCAAGGTTTATTAATTGGCGCGGTAGTTAACGAGCAATACAAAGGTCGTGCAAAAGAGTTTTTAGTTGCAGGTACTGAGCAAGGTCTTATGTCATTAGTTGCTGGTGCAGACGTAGTACGTTTTACTCCATCATTAGTAATCCCTGAAGCGGACATTCGCGAAGGTATGGCACGCTTTGAAAAAGCAGTTGCAAGCGTAGTAAACGCATAAGCGACTTAAGCCAACCAATTAAGGGCAAGCACTGCTTGCCCTGCAATTCCTATTTACCGTTATTTATAAGGGAGCAAGCGGACTCATGATGATCCTTCGCCCAATCCAGCAAAATGATTATTCAGCATTACTGAAAATTGCCCACGAATCTGGGCATGGTTTTACATCTTTGCCATTAAACGAAGAACTATTGCAAAAGAAATTAGACCATTCTGTAAGTTCATTTGCTAAGCAAACGTCACAACCCGGTGACGAAGGCTACCTGTTTGTTCTTGAAGATAGCGAAACCGGTGAAGTTGTAGGAACGTCTGCAATTGAAGCTGCGGTAGGGCTTGATGATGCGTTTTACCATTACCACTTAAGTAAAGTGATTCACTCTTCGCGTACATTGAATGTATACAAAGCCGTTGATATTTTAACGTTATGTAACGATTACACAGGCGCTACAGAGCTTTGCACACTGTTTTTAAAAGATGGCTATCGTAAAAATTGTAACGGTAAACTGCTTTCAAAAGCGCGCTTTATGTTTATAAAGCAACATCAAGAGCGTTTTGCGCAAACAGTAATTGCAGAAATGCGCGGTGTGTCTGACGAAAATGGCAGCAGCCCTTTTTGGCAGTGGCTAGAAGAGCATTTTTTCTCAATGGATTTTCCTACAGCCGATTACCTAACAGGTATTGGGCAAAAGGTTTTTATTGCCGAATTAATGCCTAAATACCCAATTTACGTAAACTTGCTAAGTAAAGATGCGCAAGCTGTAATAGGTAAAGTACACGACAACACACGCCCAGCAATCGAATTATTAAAAAGCGAAGGCTTTACGTTTAATGGCTACGTAGATATTTTTGACGGCGGCCCAACGGTTGAAGCAAAAGTAGATAACATTGCGACTATTCGTAATGCAAATCACTTTAACGTTGAAATTGGCGAAATGACTGGCGACACCATGGTGTTACTAGCCAACGAAAAGCTTGAAGATTTTAGAGCAACCGTTGCGCCAATGACATTTGACGAGCGAGCAAAAAGTCTTATTTTATCGCAAGAAATAGCAGATGCATTGCATTTGCAAGTTGGCGATATTGTTAGTGCAACCACGATTTAATTTAGGAGAAAGTATATGACTCATCCTGCACAATTTATAAATGGTCAATGGTCACAAGGCCAAGGCACAGAATTTAACTCAGTAAACCCTGCAAATAACGACGTTATTTGGCAGGCCTCATCAGCAACTGCGGCGCAAGTAGATACCGCAGTAAATGCAGCGCGCGAAGCGTTTTATGCATGGGCTGATAAAAGCTTTACTGAGCGTTTAGAAATAGTTAAAGCATTCGCAGCGCAATTAAAAGAAAACAGCGAAGAGCTCGCTATTACTATCGCACAAGAAACAGGTAAGCCACTGTGGGAAACTCGCACAGAAGCGGGTGCTATGGTTGGTAAAATTGCCATTTCTGAAAAAGCATTTTTAGATCGCACCGGCGACGTAGAAAACGCAATGCCACTTGGGCGCGCGATGATCCGTCATAAGCCACATGGTGTTGTAGCTGTGTTTGGTCCGTATAACTTTCCGGGTCACTTACCTAATGGCCACATTGTGCCAGCGCTTTTAGCAGGTAACACGGTTGTATTTAAACCATCTGAGCTTACTCCTAAAGTGGCTGAGCTTACGCTTAAACTGTGGGAAAAAGCAGGTTTACCAGCAGGTGTAATTAACCTTGTACAAGGTGAAGTAGAAACGGGTAAAGCCCTTGCTGCTCACAAAGGTATTGATGGCTTGTTCTTTACGGGTTCTTCTCGTACTGGTCATATTTTACATGAACAGTTTGCGGGTCAGCCAGGTAAAATTTTAGCGTTAGAAATGGGTGGTAATAACCCACTTATTATTACTGACGTTGAAGATACTAAAGCCGTTGTTCACGATATTATTCAATCTGCGTTTATTTCAAGTGGTCAACGTTGTACGTGTGCACGTAAACTATTTTTACCAGCAGGTAGCAAAGGCGATGTGATACTTGAGCGTTTAATCACAGCAACTAAAGCGATTAAAGTAGGTAACTATGACGATGCAGACCAGCCGTTTATGGGCTCTATGATCTCATCAGCTGCAGCCTCAGGCATGGTTAAAGCGCAAAACGAACTTGTTGAGCTTGGCGGTCAAGTATTAGTAGAGCTTGAGCACACAGCCAATACTGGTTTTGTAACACCAGGTATTATTGAGTGTACAAATATTAGTGACTTCCCAGATGAAGAGCATTTTGGACCACTTTTAAAAGTATTTCGCTTTGACGACTTTGACCAAGCAATTGATAAAGCAAACGATACAACCTTTGGTTTATCGGCTGGTTTATTAAGTGATAGTGCAGCAGATTACGACCACTTTTTACGTCGTATTCGTGCAGGTATTGTTAACTGGAACCGACCAATTACTGGCGCATCAAGCGCAGCACCATTTGGTGGTATTGGCGCTTCGGGCAATCACAGAGCAAGCGCGTATTACGCAGCCGACTACTGTGCATACCCAGTTGCTTCAGTAGAGCTTGAAAAAGTAGCTATGCCAGCAACATTAAGTCCAGGCTTAAAAATAGATTAAGTACTACTTAATCACTATAAAAGCAGCTTCGGCTGCTTTTTTTGTATTGCTACCGTGCAAAGCTAGTAATCAACAGAGCTTTCTGCTTAAATCAACATAATTAATTATTTAAAGGCGGTAAAAAAATGGTTTTAGATAGGCCAGGATACAACGACTTGATCATGTATCTAACTCAAAATTTAGCATTGTTTGAGAAACCAGGCGAAATAAAACCAGGTGCACCAACGGTTATGGAATTAATCGAAGATGTTATTGCACATAATGTAATGCTAATTTGCCAACAGCATACAAGCCTCAATATAGAACAGCGTAGCCTTATTGTTCGTGAAGTTGACGGCATAGTTTACGATTTAGAAGAAGTCCTCAGCAGCATCACCTCACAGCCTGTCACAGTCGAACAGCATGCATTTATAGATGAGTTTGCCGGTTTAGTTAAAAACTTATTCGATAATGCGGTTACACAAGGCTCTTAACTCTTTATATAGCCGTGCAGTATATTTTAATTTGCAACTACGGCTAACTTGCTTACAATCAAGAAAATATTTTTTTGAGATATAACAATGCAAGCAAATGTAAAATGGGTTGAAGGCGATACATTTATTGGTCGTTCGAATTCTAATCATAATGTTGTTTTTGATGGCGGCAGTGATAGCGCAGCACCAAGCCCAATGGAAATGGTTTTAATGTCGGTTGGTTGTTGCTCGTCAGTTGATGTTGTAAGCATTTTAAAAAAAGCTAAACAAGATTTTTCAGATGTACAAGTACAACTAAGTGCAGAGCGCGCCGAAACCACTCCCCGTGTGTTTACTAAAATCAACTTACACTTTGTTGTTAAAGGCAATAATGTATCTGAAAAGCACCTTGCACGCGCCGTTTCACTCTCTGCTGAAAAGTATTGTTCGGTCGCATTAATGCTTGATAAAACAGTAGAAATTACGCATAGCCACGAAGTTGTGCAAGATCAAGGAAAATAACGCTTTTTCCATGAGGAAAATTCGTATAAAATCCGCGAACTTTTCATTCTGCAGGTGCAGAACCCACTAATTTATAGGTTGGTTTATTATGAACAAACCCTTCGATAAACTTAAACTTCATGGCTTTAATAATTTAACCAAAAGTTTAAGCTTTAGTATTTACGATATTTGCTATGCAAAAACCGAGCAGCAACGTAAAGAATATATTGAATATATCGATGAGCAGTACAGTGCAGATAGACTAACCGACATTTTAGGTGAAGTTGTTGATATTATTGGTGCTAACATTTTAAATGTAGCGCGCCAAGATTATGAACCGCAAGGTGCTAGTGTAACAATTTTGGTTTCAGAAGAGCCGGTAGAAGAACAGCAAAATTATGATGCTGACGAAGCGCCGGGTCCGTTACCTGATTCAGTCGTTGCGCACCTAGATAAAAGTCATATTTGTGTACACACATACCCAGAAGCTCACCCTGATGATGGTATTTGTACATTCCGTGCTGATATTGAAGTTTCTACTTGTGGCATTATTTCGCCTCTTAAAGCGTTAAACTTCTTAATCCATAGTCTTGAGTCAGACGTAGTGACGATTGACTACCGTGTACGTGGTTTTACCCGCGATATTAACGGTGTTAAGCATTACATTGATCATGCTATTAGCTCGATTCAAAACTTTATGACAGAAGATACAAAAGAAGCGTACCAAATGATGGACGTGAACGTGTATCAAGAAAATCTGTTTCACACAAAAATGATGTTAAAAGAAACCGACTTAAACACGTATTTATTCGGTCTTTCTACTGATGATTTGTCTGAGGGTGAAGAAGAGCAAATTCGCTCTAAACTGACTCGTGAAATGCAAGAAATATTCTATGGTCGTAACTTGCCAGATACAGAATAATAGCAACGAATTAAATTAAAAATGGCGCTCAATGAGCGCCATTTTTTTATTTAAAAAATATTACTTAAGCATACTGTATAAAAGTGCAAACACTGCGAGTAAGCCAACCGCTAATATAAATAGCGTGCTAAAGCGATTACGATACTTATTAAGTGCAGGCACTTTATAAACCGCAATCATTGGCATAATAAATAAAATCATTGCAATAATAGGGCCTGATAATTGATCCATCATATCTAAAATACTTGGGTTTTTAACAGCGCAAAACCAAATAGCTAAAAACATAATAAACACGCCGATTTTATCGGCAACCTTAGCACTCAAGCTTGTTTGTTTTGTCACTAATCCTGTAAAGCTTTCGCGTGCACCTAAAAAATGACCCAAAAACGATGACGTAATCGCAATAAAGGCAACAAGCGGTCCAAGTGTGGCAATAAACGAGTTATCAGTAATGTTAGCAAGGTAGGATAAAACCGATACGTTAGCCGCTTTAGCTGCCGCCATTTGCTCGCCTGTAAGCGACAGCACACAAGAAAATACAAATAACAGTACAAACGTAATAAGTAGCAAGCTAGTGCGCTTTAAAATCGCCTCAGACTTACGTGTAGCCTGATCCCCATAATGACCGCGTTGCACGTTTACAAAACTTGAAATAGCCGCTGCATGGCTAAACGAAAACACAATTATAGGAATCGACAACCACAGCGTTTTACCAAAGCTGCCTATTTCAGGCACACTCACATTTGGCATTTGCCAGCTAGGAATTAAATAAAGCGATAAAAAGAATAATATACCCACAAGCGGATACACTAAAATAGCAAAGGCACGCAGCATTAAACGCTCGCCACCCATCATTAAGCTAATCATACCGGCTACCAGTACGCCCGAAAGCAGAACACGAGAGGGCGATTCAAGCCCCATCTGATTAACCATAAAGCTATCAACAGTATTAGTTAAACCCACACCATAAATAAGCAAAATTGGGAATATAGATAAAAAGTACAACAAGGAAATTAACCGACCCGCAGTAACACCAAAGTGTTCTTCTACTACATCGGTAAAATCGGCATCTTTATTTTTTGACGACAGTACAAAGCGCGCTAATCCACGATGCGCAAAAAAGGTCATTGGGAACGCTAAACACGCCATAATAATTAACGGCCAAAAACCGCCAATCCCAATGTTAATAGGCAAAAATAAAATACCCGCACCAACGGCGGTACCAAATAGGCTTAATGTCCACTGCGTATCGTGCAGGTTCCATTTAGTTTTTGTGTTTGAACTTGAGTTTGTGTGTGTGTTTGTTGATGCATTTGAAAGCGTTGCATCTTGAGATGTTGTCATGTGTGTGTGTTCATCCATTATTTATAATAATAACTGCGCCGAAGAGTATAGTTTTTAGAGACATCTTTCATGCTTTGAAGAGATTTTTAGACTAATTAATTAGACTCGATTGGAGGGTAAGTGTCATGAATACGAAACAGCGGTGTAAAAGTGAGCAAAATCCTTAAATAGCAACACCCATATTATAATTGAAGAGTAGGTTGGGTAGAGCGAAGCGAAACCCAACACGCTATAGCGTCACGCGAGCAGTAAAGCCAAGATAGGCAATTTTCATAACGAACAACTGATCCGAATATAATACTTATAATTGATATTAACTAACACGTTTTGCTATTAGTAGATGTTCATAAAATAAGGATGTTTTTACGTAAAGATAGGGGAAGGTCATTTTTATTGGTTTTCATTTAAAAATCAAATCTGCTCCCAAAAGCTGTTAAGTAGAAGCCATTGATCGGAACTTCATAAGAGATTTTTCTTAAACTCCGTTATACTTCCTGCAATTGAATATGCCAAACGAAGTAAATAGGCCGCTAACTGCAATGAGCAAAGAAATTCTTTTCCATACTATTTTTACGCATGAAACCAGTAAAACATGGGTTGTGTTTGTCCATGGCGCAGGTGGTAGTTCGGCAATTTGGTTTCGTCAGCTTAAAGCTTATAAAAAAGAATATAATGTGTTGTTGCTTGATCTTCGTGGTCACGGCAAATCGAATAACTTAGTACAAAACTTTGTTGATAATAATTATTCATTTAATAATGTCTCTAAAGACATTATCGATGTGTTAGATCATAACAATATCACCAGCGCACACTTTGTTGGCATTTCATTGGGCACAATTATTATTCGAAATATTGCTGAAATTGCGCCGCAATATGTTTCTAGCATGGTGCTAGGTGGAGCGGTTACTCGTTTTAATACTCGCAGTAATACATTGGTTTATTTAGGTAATACTTTTAAACACTTCTTGCCTTATATGTGGCTGTATCGCTTATTTGCTTTTATTATGATGCCGAAAAAGCGTCATAAAGAATCTCGACTTTTATTTGTTCGTGAAGCAAAACGCTTGTGCCAAAAAGAGTTTATAAAATGGTTTAAATTAGCCATGGACGTAAATCCTTTAATGCAATACCTCAAAGAAAAAGACATTGATATTCCCATTCTTTACATTATGGGCAAGGAAGATCATATGTTCCTTGGCCCTGTTAAAGAAATGGTTAAGCGTCATAAAAATAGCGTACTGCAAACTATTCACCATTGTGGCCATGTCTGTAATGTGGAACGTCCTGATCTATTCAATAAGCACTCGCTTGCTTTTATCGCCCAGCAAAATCGTTAAGGGTTGTCGCTTTTAAAAAGCTTTTAATTAATGACAAGTCCTAAAAACTTATAACAGCCATCATTAGTAAATTGGATCTGATCATTCTTTTTGACTTTCGTCTTAAACTAAAAACAAGACCTGCCCCCTGAAGGAATAAAACTCAACTTATGAAGCGTAGGTTGGGTAGAGCGAAGCGAAACCCAACATGTCATA
Source organism: Pseudoalteromonas sp. Z9A5 (assembly GCF_011378875.1). Lineage (NCBI taxonomy): Bacteria > Pseudomonadati > Pseudomonadota > Gammaproteobacteria > Alteromonadales > Pseudoalteromonadaceae > Pseudoalteromonas > Pseudoalteromonas sp. Z9A5. The sequence continues at coordinate 23,367 of NZ_WTLC01000006.1, read as the reverse complement.
GCGTCATGTGACTAGTGAAGCCAATTGGGCGGTTTTATTTATTAAACTTGCTTATTCAATAATGTTCAATTGATATACACTGGCAAGGTAACGCATTGATAAGGATATTAAGTTGTCACAAGTTAAAAAACTCCCCATTACAGCCACACGCTGGCTTTCTCTTTTATTGTGCGCAATTACAGCCTCCACAATTACTGTATTTTTAAGTAAAGTCGGTTTTGTGCAAGAGTTCTATGCAAGCTGGGGCACTATTTTAAATGCTAATCCGATTTTATATTACTGCAGCGCTTTTTTAGCAGGTATTGGCATAAAGCTGTTGCTTGATAAGTTTTATATATCTCACCCTAAACGCAGTATTGGGTTTAACTGGCGATATCCGCCAGTGACAATTGCTGTGTGGTTATCAGTAGCGGCATTACTTGTTTATCTTTTTGTGAATACGGCATATAGACCGTACTTTCTTGACGATGATCTACTTTTTTCTAGTTTGAAGTATTTACACATCACTCTATTTTCATCTGCATTATTTGTTTTGTTTCAAGAGACCAAAGAGAAAGCCAAAAAGTTGGGTGGCAAGTCGTGGTTTATCTTATTCGCTGCTTTAGTAACACTATTGCTCGCATCAGGTTATTACCATACACCATGGTCGCTTATCACTACATTTATCCTGCTGTACTGTTTTGCGGTTATTTTAAGATTGTTCGCTAGCAGCGAGATAAAACAAACGCACAACGAAAGCAGCTCTGTTGAAGTTAATTCAGGCGATGATTTCAACGATCTAGATGATTTCAGAGAATGGTTCAAAGACGACTCAACTATTAAAAGCACAGAGGAATTAGAACCCGATTTACAGGTTTACGCCACGCGCATTACCGAGCGGCTACAAAATGGCGGTGATAAAGATGATAAAGATGACAAAGATGAAAAGGATTTAGCACAGCACATAGCGCTATGTGGACCTTATGGTTGCGGGAAAAGCAGTATCGTCGAAAGTATTGTGAATGATTTAGCAAAAAACTCTGAAAAAGAGAGTGTTTGGATACACAGTGATATATCAACATGGGGCGCAGCCAGCGGCAGTGTTGCGCATGTTGTATTAAGCAATATTATCGATGGCATAAGCCAACATATTGATATGTGCGCATTTCGTGCGCTACCTAAACATTATACCGAAGCACTAAAATCGGGTGGTAGCGTATTTCAATTCGCTTCTACATTACTTGCAGGCCCTATTGATACAGATACACGTTTTCAAAAACTTAATGATGTACTAAAAACAACAAACCATAAATTATTGATTACTCTTCAGGATGTAGATCGCGGAACAGGCGATGAAAATGAAAAACGCTTAAATGATATCGCTGCATTGTTGGACAGATTGAAAAGTCGAGATCTGAGTCATATCAACTTTATCGTCGCAATGGGTAATGACAAGTTAGAATATACTGTGGTTCTAAGCAAAGTTGCTGATCATATAGAGACAATAGTATCTCAAAACTTCAAAAGAATACTGAGTAATTGGGCGAAATTATGTACTAAAGAAATATTTAATAAAAATCTCAAGCTAATAAATTCATCCGCAAATGACATCGACGAATATACTAAGCAAAATCCACATACCTTTAGCCAGAGCTCCTATCAACCAGCAATTATTTCTAATAACGTTATAGACTCAGCTCGGATGTTAAAACGAGTAATGCGACGCGTAAGTAAATGCTGGACTAGAGATAAGCTATTAGGGGAGGTCGATTTTGGGTCTTTGTTATTAATTACGACATTACGTGAAGATAATCCTGCGTTATTTAATGCTTTTGTAAATTCATATATTAACTTGGTTTATGGAAAATCACTACCAGTGGCAAAAACAGAAGATGGGAAACAAAAAACGATTAACGAAACCCTCTCTGATTTGATAGCTGATTTTACAAATAGTGAAGCTACGCATGTTTACAATGCTTTATTTAAGGAATTACTAAATCTTAAAGAAGATATAACTGATAAAAGCGGAAATGGTTTAAAAAGTAATAAAAATAGTGGCGAGCAACATTTAGGTGTAAAACCAGACTCTATTGATTATTTAAAGCGGGTATTGCTGGAAACTGTTCCTAAAAGTGAGTTGAGAGATCAGGTGGTTATTGACTCCATAAAATTTTCATCCACACAAGAGTTAGCACAACACATCTGTAGTGATTACGGTTGGCAAGAGGCATTTGACCGTTTTGGTCGGAAACTTCTTTTAGATGATAAAAATCAAAATAGGGTAGAAAAAATAGCTTTTGATATTTTAGAGCATATTGGAAAAGATAAGAATGGCTTTTTGACTGAGGGTGTTTTTGAAGAATATATAAAGCAAACTATTGATAATGGCAATTTGGAAAGCGTTTTAAACAGGCTAGTAAATTTAGAAAGTGGAGAAAAGTTGCTTGAGTTACAACTGGAAAGGTTGCTACGAAATTTTGAAGGAATAATCCCAATAAGGGATGGAAATGGAAGTTATATTGATATTAAAGATGAAGCCGACAGAAGGGAAGCTGCAAGCTATAGTAATGAGCTTTTTCAAGGCATTAATATTAGTAATTTATTAAATTCAAATGGCCATAAGTTATCCAAACGATCTTTTTTAATATGTCTAAAATTTAAAACCTTTTCGCAGTTGGCGGATGGTGAATTTATCTTTTTAAATAAGTTAATCAAAAATCTATTGAAAGTTGTAATCAACAATAAAAATACTCGAGTTGTTGATTATTTAATAAAGGCTATAACGTCAGATGATATAGAAATAGGGCATGTAGAGCTTTCACCTAAGGAGAAGGAAGATATTTTACAAACACTCGTAGAGCTTAGGGATAATCAAGAAAATAATTCAGGTATTGATATGGCAATAAAAAACCTAAGTTTTTCTGAGGAGTTGTAATCGCTCTGTGTAGCGAAGCGCCTCGGTGTTCTTGGTGGTGAAATTATTTGCGGTATAGATTTTTGCGGTTTAAAGCCATTTCCTTCGGGGTATGGGGCTAACGACTAGCGCTTAAATATTAAGCCTGTTGGGTTTCGTTTCGCTCAACCCAACCTACGGTGTTTAAATTGACATTGAGCTGCTAGTAGCTAAAACTCGCAGCTCTAGGCTCTTACTCTTCTATCGCACTCACCACAAAATACGGGTTTAAGTATTCATCTTTGGTGTTGTAAATTAGCGGGCTGCCATCAAGCTGGGTGACTTTAGCACCGGCTATTTCGGCAATAGCATGGCCTGCACCGGTATCCCATTCGCAGGTTGGACCTAAGCGCGGGTAAATATCGGCGCTACCTTCGGCGACTAAACACAGTTTTAGTGAGCTGCCTTTTGACACCATTTCAACATCGTCAAAGCGTTTTACAAACTCGGCTAAATCGGGTGATGGGTGCGAGCGACTGCCTACAACACGTATTAACCCTTTGTTAGGCTTGGTTGTTACCTTAAGCTCTATTCGCTCATCGCCTTTATCTTTAAATGCACCAATAGCCTCTGCGGCTATGTACGATACGCCAAGAGCGGGAGCATCAACTACGGCTAAGATAGGAATACCGTTTTCGATTAAAGCTATATTTACGGTAAATTCACCATTCTTTTTAATAAACTCCTTAGTGCCGTCGATTGGGTCGACTAACCAGTAGCTTTTCCATGTTTGGCGTACATCCCAGCTTATATCAGCACTTTCTTCACTTAATACAGGAATGTCGGGAGTGAGCTGATGCAGCCCAGCAATAATTATTTTATGAGCTGCTAAATCGGCGTCGGTTACAGGGCTTTCATCAGCTTTGTATTCAACGTTAAAATCTTTTTCGTAAATACCCATTATGGCTTGGCCTGCTTTGCGGGCAAGTATTAGGGTTTCTTCTAGCAGTTCGGTTTGGTTCATGGGGTTAACCTATATTGTGTGCTTTTGTTTTAGATACGTTATCAGTTGAGTAAGCGATTGGTCTAGCTGGTTTTACTTCTATCTAAATTATTTTTAGTTATTTTATATGCAGGTTTGTCTTTTTAATGAATGGAACTGCTATTTTGCTGTTTAATTAATCTGAACTTTGCTTAATTGGTTTATTATTCAAAGTTCAGATTAAAAGTGTTTTAGCGTATTTTTTGATTAGGTACTGGTTAGGTATTTGATACATCAGTTAGTGGTTGTGCAAAGCTACTTGTTTGCTCGTTTTGCCCAAACCAAGCTAATTGCGAGTGTAGGGCGGCTACTTCACCAATAATAAGTAATGCTGGCGATATAATATTGTTGCGTTCAATTAAGTCAGCAAGTTCACCTAAATGGCCTGTCACTACTCGTTGATTTTTACGTGTGCCATTTTCAATAACCGCTACGGGTGTATCGGCTTTACGACCATGCTTTAAAAGCTCAGCTTGTATATGTGGCGATTTAATTACGCCCATATAAATAGCAAGTGTTTGATTGGCTTTAGCCAGTGACTGCCAATCAAGCTCTTGACCGTCTTTTTTACAGTGGCCAGTTACAAACTGAATAGCTTGCGCATGGTCGCGATGCGTTAGCGGAATACCCGCGTAAGCGCTACAACCAGCGGCAGCTGTTATACCTGGCACAATTTGATAATTTACATTGTTGGCTGCTAATACTTGTACTTCTTCACCGCCACGACCATAAATAAATGGGTCGCCGCCTTTAATTCGACATACTTTTTTGCCTTGTTTGGCAAGGTCGACCAGCATTTGGTTGGTATCTTCTTGGACAACGCTATGATCGCCCAAACGTTTGCCTACGCAAATAAGGTCAGCATCTCGGCGTACTAATTCCATTATTTCGTCAGAGACTAAAAAGTCATAAACGACTACATCGGCTTGTTGCATAAGTTGCAAGGCTTTAAGTGTTAAAAGCTCAGGATCGCCAGGACCCGCACCAACAACATACACTTCGCCTTCTGGCTCAGCTTTAGCATCTAGCATTTGCTCAAGTTGTTGCTCTGCGGCTTTTGTATCGCCTGTTTGTACTTTACTTACAACGGATGAGTCGAAAACGCCTTCCCAAAATTGACGACGGTCTGAAAAATGTTTAAAGCGTTGTTTTACTTTATTTCTAAACCCGCCAACTAACGTAGCAAGTGGGCCTATATGCTGCGGGATAAGGGTTTCAAGTTTTTCACGTAAGCGGCGTGCTAGTACCGGCGCAGTGCCTGCGCTTGATATAGCAATAGTAATTGGGTCGCGGTCAACAATTGAAGGGAATATAAACGTACATTTAGGTTGATCATCAACCACGTTTACAAACACATTACGCGCGTTGGCAAGTTCAAACACATTGTTGTTTACCTCATCGCGGTCAGTTGCGGCAATAACCAGCATTTTACCGTCGAGATGTGATTCATCGAAGTAGGCATCAATAAGTGTGACTTCATTATTGTGTGCGTGTTCTTTTAGTTCGTCACAAAACCAAGGTGCTACTAGAGTTACGCTGGCACGGGCTTTTAAAAACGCGCGACATTTGCGTAATGCGACCTCTCCACCGCCAACAACCAATACTGGTTTGTTGTCGAGTTTGGTAAAGATAGGTAAATACTGCACGTTTATAACACCCCTAAACAAATTCAAATAAAAAACACGTTAACCTAGTAAGCAGAATATAGTGGCTATCAATAAGTAAAAAATAATTAAAACCAAGTTAATATAACCAAAGGTTATAACTGCTGCTATTTTTAGACCTAAGGCTTATTTAATAAGGCTTTACACATAATTGCAAGTGAATAGTAAGCTTATAGTGTTTGGTTATGAGCTATAGCGAGTTTATTTTAATTTGTTAATATGGGGCTATGTAACTTTGCACATAGTAAATGATGGAGTTTAAATGTCTGAACAACAAAAAAATGCGGTTTTAGCGGTCACGTTAATGGATTTAACCAGTTTAAATGACGACGATAGCAAAGCAACTATTGAGGCTTTAGTTAACAGCATTGATCCCGTATTAGGCACTCCTGCTGCTGTATGTGTTTATAGTGATTTTGTTGATGACGCTAAAATTGCATTAGCGGCACGAGAACTAAGCCATGTAAAAGTTGCCACGGTTACTAATTTCCCGTTAGGGGATGCTCCTTTAAGTGATGTAATTAACGAAACGCTTATAGCAATAGAGCGTGGTGCCGATGAAATAGACTTAGTAATTCCATATAAAGCATTAATTGCTGGCGATGAGCGCATGGTGCTTGAATACGTTAGCGAGAGTAAAAAGGCATGTGGTACACGTGCACGGCTTAAGGTAATTATAGAAAGTGGCGAGCTCAAAACACAGACATTAATAGCGCAAGCAACTGCCTTGGCAATTAAAGGTGGTGCTGACTTTGTTAAAACGAGTACGGGTAAAGTTGCTATTAATGCGACCCTTGAGTCGACAAAAATAATGCTAAATACAATTAAACAATCAGGTAAGTTAATTGGTTTTAAAGCGGCGGGTGGTGTTAAAACAGTTGCTGATGCAACAGACTATCTAGCACTTACGCGTTCAATAATGGGCGATGATTACTTACACGCTGATACCTTTAGATTTGGTGCATCAAGCTTATTAAGTGACGTATATAAAACACTAAAGAGCAAATAGAGAACGAATAATGAGAATGAGAAATTCAGGAACACAAACACTGTTTAATAATTTATTTAAAGGTGTTTTAGTAATTGCTGTGGTTGGCTTTAGCTTAACGGCATGCACTAACCCAAGTACCCCTGCGGGAGAAGAAGGTTACGTATTCGAAAAGCCGCGCGTATTTGGTGAGGGCGGTTATCAAGGAACAATGAAAGGTCCATCTAATTATGGTATGTCGCTATTGCGTAATGAAGTAGTGAACATAGATATGCGACCTAATACATACACCGAGACATTTAGAATACTTGCTAATGATGATTTAAATATTAAATTTGATTTTCATGCAGTAATTGCGATTGAAAGTGGGTCGGTTAGAACTGTTGTGGAAGAATATGGCGCCGAAAATTGGTATAAGCGTTTTGTACGTGAAACATTTAGAACATATGTGCGTGATACAGTACAAAAATACGATAGTGGCGAGCTTAAAACAAATCGCGAGAAAATAGCAAAAGAAGTGACTCTGCGCCTGCAAGGTTATTTATCGACCACTCCATTTAAGCTAGCAAATGTTGTCGTTGGTAATATTAATTACCCCGATATTGTTGCTAATGCAGTTGAGAAAAAACTAGCCGCTCAGCAGTTATTGGCAGAAAAAGAAACACAAAAAGAAATAGCCCGAAAAGACGCTGAAATTAGGGTAGAAGAAGCTAAAGGTATTGCTCAAGCTCAAAAAATAATTAATGCGACGCTAACGGCTAATTATATTCAACATGAAGCGATTAATGCACAAATAATAATGGCATCGTCACCTAATCATACAACAGTGTATATTCCGGTTGGAAACAACGGCGTGCCAATTGTTAAAGGGGCCAATTAAGGCTTTTTAATATCAAGCTCTTAATTGTTTACAGAGATTTTGCATTACGGGTACCTTTTAGGCTTGTGTTAATGGCTTGCGTAAGTATAATAGGCATCCACTTTGCAGGGGCGTAGTTCCAATTGGTAGAACAGCGGTCTCCAAAACCGATGGTTGGGAGTTCGAGTCTCTCCGCCCCTGCCAGTTTTACTTAGAATTTGAGTAGTCTGAGATTAAAAACCGGTTTAAATTAAGTCTGTTTTTAAGTTTAGATTTTAATGGATTAACCCTGCCGTAGTGTAGGGTTGTTGTGTCTGTAGTTAAGGTAATAATATTATGAGCACGAATGTAGAAACACCATCAAGTGCGATGGAGTCAGTAAAGTGGTTAGTAGCAATCGCGCTACTTGCAGGCGCAGTTGTTGGTAATCATATGTATGCAGATCAGTCTGTATTGCTACGTGCTATCGGCGTTGTTGTTGCAATAGCGGCTGGATTAGCAATTGCCTCGCAAACCTTTAAGGGACGTAACTTTCTTGCTTTTGCTAAAGAAGCTCGAATTGAAGTACGCAAAGTTATTTGGCCAACGCGTCAAGAAACTACCCACACGACATTAATTGTAATGGTTGCAACGGTGATTATGGCACTTATCCTTTGGGGATTAGATGGCATTTTATTCCGCGCTGTTGGCTTTTTAACTGGATTGGAGATCTGATCCCATGTCGGATGAGAATAACGAAATTAAATTACGCTGGTATGTAGTACAAGCTTTTTCTGGTTACGAAAAGCGTGTAGCACAAACATTAGTCGAACATATCAAAATCGAAGGTCTTGAAGCGAGCTTTGGTGAGATACTAGTACCAACTGAAGAAGTTGTTGAGATGCGCGCTGGTCAAAAGCGTAAATCTGAGCGTAAATTCTTCCCAGGTTATGTATTAGTACAAATGGATATGAACGATAAGAGCTGGCACTTAGTGAACAGCACTGAACGCGTAATGGGCTTTATTGGTGGTACGTCTGATCGTCCTGCTCCAATTAGCCCTAAAGAAGCAGAACGTATTCTTAACCGTCTACAAGAAAATGCTGAAGCACCTAAACCTGCTACATTGTTTGAACCAGGTGAAGTTGTACGTGTTACAGATGGACCATTTGCAGACTTTAGTGGTGTAGTTGAAGAAGTTGACTACGAAAAGAGCCGCGTAAAAGTGTCTGTACTTATTTTTGGTCGTTCTACACCAGTTGAACTTGAATTTGGTCAAGTTGAGCAAGATAAGTAATTGATTAAAAAAGCTTCGCTAATATTTTAGTAAATATTGGCATGAAGCTTGAAAAAGGCCGTTGATTATCTTATAATCAACGGCCTTTTTGTATTAAGGTAAATTTATTTTTACTTTACAAAAAGTACGAAACCAATTTTTAAACTGGGAAGCCGCTAGAGTACGCGTCCTCGCGCGCACAAGGCTAAGACCCACCTAATGAGGTATTTATAATGGCTAAAAAAGTTGAAGCTCTAATCAAGCTACAAGTTGCCGCTGGTATGGCTAATCCTAGCCCTCCAGTTGGTCCAGCACTAGGACAACACGGTGTAAACATCATGGAATTCTGTAAAGCGTTTAACGCACGTACAGAATCAATTGAAAAAGGCGCTCCAGTTCCTGTAGTGATCTCTGTTTACGGCGACCGTTCTTTTACGTTCGACATGAAAACGCCACCTGCTGCTTACTTACTTAAGAAAGCTGCTGGTATCAAGTCAGGCTCAGGCCGTCCTAACACTGATAAAGTAGGCACAGTAACTCGTGCTCAACTTGAAGAAATTGTTGAGACAAAACGAACTGACCTTACAGCTGCCGATATGGACGCAGCGGTTCGCACTATCGCAGGTTCTGCGCGTGCGATGGGCTTGAACGTAGAGGACTAAGAAATGGCTAAATTAACTAAACGTATGCGTACTATCCGCGAAAAAGTGGAAGTAACAAAAGATTACGAGATCAATGAAGCAATTACTCTTTTAAAAGAGTTAGCGACAGCTAAATTCGTAGAAAGTGTTGACGTTGCTGTTAACCTTGGTATCGATGCTCGTAAATCTGATCAAAACGTTCGTGGTGCTACTGTACTACCTAACGGTACTGGTCGTGACGTTCGTGTTGCTGTATTCACTCAAGGCGCTAATGCAGAAGCTGCAAAAGAAGCCGGTGCTGAATTAGTAGGCATGGAAGATCTTGCTGAGCTAGTTAAAAAAGGCGAGATGAATTTTGACGTTGTTGTTGCATCACCAGACGCTATGCGTGTTGTTGGTCAACTAGGTCAAATCTTAGGTCCACGTGGTCTAATGCCAAACCCTAAAACTGGTACTGTAACGCCTAACGTTGCAGAAGCAGTTAAAAATGCTAAAGCTGGTCAAGTACGTTACCGTAATGACAAGAATGGCATCATCCATACTACTATTGGTAAGGTTGATTTCACAGCTGAGCAGCTTCAACAAAATCTTGAGTCACTAATTGTTGCACTTAAGAAGGCTAAGCCTTCTCAAGCTAAAGGTATTTACTTGAAGAAAGTAACTATCTCTACAACAATGGGCGCAGGTGTTTCTGTTGACCAAGGCACTTTAAGCACAACTGTAGCTTAATTTAGTGTTTACATGGCGTGAAATTTGTACTATAATTTCGCGCCATTTTGTTGATTAATTTATTAATTGGCAAAGTAAAGAATTCGGGTTGAAGTCTATAATTTCGTTGCACCTTAGGGTAAAACGATAAATTAGGCTTCCGTCCAAGACCGTAGGTGGCTTCGGCCTTAATATTCACCTACGTAGACGGTGTAGACCCCAGATAGATTTTTCCTAATCCTTCTGGCTCTCGCCGTAAAAAGCATCTCTACCTTGTTTGGTAGGGAAGAGTAGAACCGGGGAAACCGATAATCGGTACCCCCATTAAACCAGGAGTAACACCCATGGCTTTAAATCTTCAAGGCAAAAAAGCAATAGTTGCTGAAGTCAACGAAGCAGCCAATGGTGCTCTATCTGCAGTTGTTGCAGATTCTCGTGGTGTAACAGTTGGCGCAATTACTGCCCTTCGTAAAGAAGCTCGTGCAAATGGTGTTTGGATGAAAGTTGTCCGTAACACTCTAGCAAAACGTGCTCTTGAAGGAACAGATTTTGAGTGTCTTTCTGATTCATTTGTTGGTCCAAGCTTAATCGCTTTCTCATCAGAGCATCCAGGTGCTGCTGCGCGTATCTTTTCAGATTTCGCGAAAAAGAATGAGAAATTCGAGCTTAAAACGGCCGCTTTTGAAGGAAATGTTGTTGATGCAGCAATGCTTGCTACATTACCTACATACGATGAAGCTGTTGCACGCTTAATGAGTGCTATGAAAGAAGCGTCTGCTGGCAAATTGTGTAAAACAATTGAAGCAGTACGTCTACAGAAAGAAGAGCAAGCTGCTTAATTTTAAGCTGTTTAATCACTTTCGGTGTAAAATTTATTTGGACTTAAAGTCCGTTAATTATTAGGAAATTTGTAATGTCTGTATCTAAAGACCAAATCCTTGACGCAATTGCTGAAATGTCAGTAATGGACGTTGTTGCTCTTATTGAAGCAATGGAAGAAAAATTCGGCGTAACAGCTGCAGCTGCAATGGTAGCTGGTCCAGCTGCTGAAGCTGCTGAAGAGAAAACAGAATTTGACGTAATCCTTACTGGCGCTGGCGCTAACAAGGTTTCTGCAATCAAAGCTGTTCGTAGCGCAACTGGCCTTGGCCTTAAAGAAGCGAAAGCTCTTGTTGAAGCTGCTCCTACACCTGTTAAAGAAGGTGTATCTAAAGAAGAAGCTGAAGCACTTGCAAAAGATCTTACTGAAGCTGGTGCTGAAGTTGAGGTTAAGTAATTTAGCTTTTGCTAAGTTCGCTGCCTGAGAAATCAGGCAAGGGCTGGTGATTATTTAATCACCGGCCTTTTTGCGCTATAGAGTGATCCACTCTTTTAGCGCAAATAAAATCTGATTTTTTTCTTTACTTTCAACGCTTTATAGTTTGCTAGTGTTAAAGTGAGAGCTAAATTAGAGCAACAATTGAATGTTGTAAAATCTTGGCATAGCTGCCAGTTAAGTCTGTTCTTACAAGAACAGGTCGGGTCAAAGATCAGCAAGCTGAGGAACCCCATGGCTTACTCTTATTCTGAAAAGAAACGTATCCGTAAGGATTTTGGTAAACGTCCACAAGTTTTAGATATACCTTTTTTACTGTCTACACAGTTAGAATCGTTTAAAAAATTCTTAGTGCCGGACGCTGATGGCGATCATGGTTTGGAAGCTGCCTTCCGTTCTGTGTTCCCAATAAAAAGCTACTCGGGAAATTCTGAGCTTCAATACGTAAGTTACCGTATTGGCGAGCCAGTTTTCGATGTAAAAGAATGTCAAATTCGCGGTGTGACTTATTCTGCTCCACTTCGCGTGAAACTTCGCCTTATCGTTATGGACAAAGAAGCTCCAGGCACAGTTAAAGACATTAAAGAGCAAGAAGTTTACATGGGCGAAATTCCGCTCATGACAGATACCGGTACCTTTGTAATCAATGGTACAGAGCGTGTTATCGTTTCTCAGCTACACCGTAGCCCTGGTGTATTCTTTGATAACGACCGCGGTAAAACTCATTCATCAGGTAAAGTATTATATAACGCACGCGTTATTCCTTACCGTGGTTCATGGTTAGACTTCGAATTTGATGCAAAAGATAACTTATATGTACGTATAGATCGTCGTCGTAAATTACCGGCGTCTATCATCCTACGTGCACTTGAGTACTCTAGTGAACAAATCCTAGAAATCTTCTTCGATAATACTACGTTTGAAGTAGCGGACGGTAAAGTTCTTATGGAACTTGTGCCTTCACGTTTACGTGGTGAAACTGCCGCTTTTGATATCAAGAGCGAAGACGGTGAAGTATTTGTTGAAAGCGGTCGTCGTGTTACGGCTCGCCACATCAAGAGCATCGAGAAGAAAGGCATTAACCGATTAGAAGTGCCACATGAGTATGTTATTGGCCGTGTTATAGCTAAAAACTACGTTGACGAGTCAACGGGTGAAGTTATTGCTAACGCGAATGACGAATTAACTCTTGAGCTAATGGCTGAATTGGTTAAAGCAGGTCACACTAAAATTGATACGTTATATATCAATGAAGTGGACAGCGGTGCTTACATGTCAAATACATTGAACATTGACTCTTCAAGCAGCCGTTTAGAAGCACTAGTAGAAATTTACCGCATGATGCGCCCAGGCGAGCCACCGACGAAAGACGCGGCTGAAGCCTTATTCCAGAACCTGTTCTTCTCTGAAGAACGTTATGACTTATCTACTGTAGGTCGTATGAAGTTCAATAGCCGTGTTGGTTACGATACAGACACAGGCCCAGGCACATTAAGCAAAGAAGACATCGTGTCTGTTATGAAAGTATTAATTGCTATTCGTAACGGTCAAGGCGATGTTGATGATATCGATCACTTAGGCAACCGTCGTATACGTAGTGTTGGCGAAATGGCTGAGAACCAATTCCGTGTTGGTCTAGTACGTGTAGAACGTGCTGTACGTGAGCGTTTAAGCTTAGGTGACCTTGACGCAATAATGCCACAAGATCTTATTAACGCTAAGCCTATATCGGCAGCTGTTAAAGAGTTCTTCGGCTCGTCTCAGTTATCACAGTTTATGGACCAAAATAACCCGCTATCAGAAGTTACGCATAAACGTCGTATCTCTGCATTAGGTCCGGGCGGTCTAACTCGTGAACGCGCAGGCTTTGAAGTACGTGACGTTCACGTAACTCACTATGGTCGCGTATGTCCAATCGAGACTCCTGAGGGTCCAAACATCGGTCTAATTAACTCGTTGTCTACGTACGCACGTACAAATGACTACGGTTTCTTAGAAACGCCTTACCGCAAAGTGGTAGACGGTGTTGTAACTGATGAAGTTGATTATTTATCAGCCATTGAAGAAGGTCAGTTTGTTATCGCACAGGCGAATTCAAACTTAACTGAAACCAATGAGTTTGTTGATGAACTTATTCCATGTCGTCACAAAGGTGAATCTACCTTTATGGGTCGTATGGATCAGCAATATATGGATGTATCACCACAACAGGTGATCTCTGTAGCGGCAGCACTTATCCCGTTCCTAGAACACGATGATGCTAACCGTGCATTGATGGGTTCAAACATGCAACGTCAAGCAGTACCAACATTGAAAGCGGACAAACCGTTAGTAGGTACTGGTATTGAGTTAACACTAGCGAAAGATTCTGGTGTAACTATCGTTGCTAAACGTGGTGGTGAAGTAATGTATGCTGACGCAAGTCGCATCGTTGTTAATGTACATGAAGAAGAACGCATTCCTGGTGAAGCGGGCATCGACATTTACAACTTAACCAAATACACACGTTCTAACCAAAATACATGTATTAACCAAAAACCAACTTGTATGGTTGGCGAACCGGTTACTCGTGGTGACGTGTTAGCAGATGGTCCTTCGACTGACTTAGGTGATTTAGCCCTTGGTCAAAACCTGCGCGTGGCATTCATGCCATGGAACGGTTACAACTTCGAAGATTCAATCTTGCTATCAGAGCGCGTAGTTGAAGAAGATCGTCTAACGACTATCCATATTCAAGAGCTACAGTGTGTTGCCCGTGATACTAAATTAGGTCCAGAAGAGATTACTGCAGATATCCCGAATGTGGGTGAGTCTGCGCTAGGCAAGCTTGATGAATCAGGTGTTGTTTATATTGGTGCTGAAGTTAAGAGCGGCGATATTCTAGTAGGTAAAGTAACTCCTAAAGGCGAAACACAGTTAACACCTGAAGAGAAGCTTCTGCGAGCTATCTTCGGCGAAAAAGCGTCTGATGTTAAAGACAGCTCTTTACGTGTACCAAACTCTGTAACTGGTACTGTAATTGACGTACAAGTTTTCACCCGTGATGGTGTTGAAAAAGACAAACGTGCGTTAGAAGTTGAAGACATGCAGCTTCGCGAAGCGAAGAAAGACTTCAATGAAGAGTTCCGTATTTTAGAAGCTGGCGTTTTAGGACGTGCTCGCAAGTTACTTGTTGATGCAGGCTTCGAAGAAGACAAATTAACATCGCTGAATGCTGAGAAACTACTTACTCAAAGCCTTGCTGAAGAAGATAAGCAAGCTGAACTTGAGCAATTAGCTGCACAGTACGATGAGCTTAAAGCTGAATACGATAAAAAGTTTGAAAACAAACGTCGTAAAATTACCCAAGGTGATGACTTAGCACCAGGCGTACTTAAGATTGTTAAAGTATACCTAGCTGTTAGACGTCGTATCCAACCGGGTGACAAAATGGCGGGTCGTCATGGTAACAAAGGTGTTATCTCGACTATCGTACCAGTAGAAGATATGCCTTACGATGACAAAGGTCGTACGGTAGATATCGTATTGAATCCACTAGGTGTACCATCGCGTATGAACATCGGTCAGATCCTTGAAACACATATGGGTCTAGCTGCACGTGGTATCGGTGAACGCATTGAAGAAATGATGAAAGAGCAACGTGAGCTTCATGAGCTACGTGACTTCATCAAGCAAGCATACGAAATTGGTGAATCTCGCCAAGTTGTAGACATTGCTAGCTTCACAGATGACGAAATTCGTCGTTTGGCTGAAAACTTAAAAGGTGGTTTACCAATAGCTACTCCTGCATTTGATGGCGCGAAAGAAAGCGAAATCAAAGACATGCTTGAGCTTGCGGGTTACCCACGTAGTGGTCAGGTTACACTTTATGATGGCCGTACTGGCGATCAGTTTGAACGTCAAGTAACTGTTGGTTACATGTACATGCTTAAATTGAATCACTTAGTTGATGATAAAATGCATGCACGTTCTACTGGTTCTTACAGCCTTGTTACTCAGCAGCCGCTGGGTGGTAAAGCACAGTTCGGTGGCCAGCGTTTTGGTGAGATGGAAGTATGGGCACTTGAAGCTTACGGTGCTGCTTACACTCTACAAGAAATGCTAACAGTGAAATCGGATGACGTGAACGGTCGTACTAAGATGTATAAAAACATCGTTGATGGTAACCATAAAATGGAACCAGGTATGCCAGAATCGTTCAACGTATTGTTGAAAGAAATCCGCTCACTGGGTATCAACATCGAGTTGGAAGAAAATTAAGCCAATTAGATGCTGCAGTTAACGCTGCAGCATCTGTTACGGCCGAATAGAATGTAGGGACGAGAATACCCGTCCTCAAGATTAACTCCGACAGGAGAGCTAAGGTGAAAGACTTACTTAAGTTTCTGAAGCAACAAAATAAGACCGAAGAATTCGATGCAATTCGCATTGGTCTTGCTTCACCAGACATGGTTCGTTCATGGTCATACGGTGAAGTAAAGAAACCTGAGACTATTAACTACCGTACTTTCAAGCCTGAGCGTGATGGCTTATTCTGTGCCCGTATTTTCGGTCCAGTGAAAGATTATGAATGCTTATGTGGTAAATATAAGCGTCTTAAACACCGTGGTGTGATCTGTGAAAAGTGTGGCGTTGAAGTAACACTCACTAAAGTGCGACGCGATCGTATGGGTCATATTGACCTTGCGAGCCCAGTTGCACACATATGGTTTTTAAAATCATTACCGTCACGTATCGGCTTAATGCTAGATATGACGCTTCGTGATATTGAACGTGTTCTTTACTTCGAATCATTCGTAGTAACTGAGCCGGGTATGACAACGCTTGAGCGTGGTCAATTACTTGGTGAAGAAGAATACCTAGATGCACTAGAAGAGCATGGTGATGAGTTTGAAGCTAAGATGGGTGCTGAAGCAGTTTTAGACTTGCTTCGTGAACTCGATCTTGCTCAATTAATTGCTGAAATGCGTGAAGAGTTACCAACAATTAACTCTGAAACTAAGCGTAAAAAAATCACTAAACGTCTTAAGTTAATGGAATCGTTCCACCAATCAGGTAATAACCCTGAGTGGATGATCATGACAGTACTTCCAGTATTGCCACCTGATCTACGCCCATTAGTACCTCTAGACGGTGGTCGTTTTGCGACGTCTGATCTAAATGACCTTTACCGTCGTGTTATTAACCGTAATAACCGTCTTAAGCGTCTACTAGATTTAGCAGCACCAGACATTATTGTACGCAACGAAAAACGTATGTTACAAGAAGCGGTAGATGCGCTACTTGATAACGGTCGTCGTGGTCGTGCAATTACAGGTTCTAATAAACGTCCTCTTAAATCTCTTGCTGATATGATCAAGGGTAAGCAAGGTCGTTTCCGTCAGAACTTACTTGGTAAGCGTGTAGATTATTCAGGCCGTTCTGTAATCACAGTTGGTCCTACACTTAAGCTTCACCAATGTGGTCTTCCTAAGAAGATGGCGCTAGAGCTATTCAAACCATTCATCTATGGCAAACTAGAACGTCGCGGCATGGCTACGACAATCAAAGCTGCTAAGAAGATGGTTGAACGTGAAGTTCCGGAAGTATGGGATGTACTTGACGAAGTAATTCGTGAACATCCAGTATTACTTAACCGTGCACCAACACTTCACCGTTTGGGTATCCAAGCGTTTGAGCCTGTGCTTATCGAAGGTAAAGCGATTCATTTGCATCCATTAGTATGTGCGGCGTACAACGCCGATTTCGATGGTGACCAAATGGCGGTACACGTACCGTTAACAATCGAAGCGCAGCTTGAAGCTCGTGCATTGATGATGTCAACAAACAACATTCTATCTCCTGCGAATGGTGAGCCAATCATCGTTCCTTCACAGGATGTTGTATTGGGTCTTTATTACATGACTCGTGACCGCATTAACGCTAAAGGCGAAGGCGCGATATTTAAAGATCCAAAAGAAGCAGAAAAAGCATACCGTAGTGGTAATGCAGACCTTCACGCAATCGTGAAAGTACGTATTAGCCAATCAGTTAAAAACGAAGACGGCGTAGTAGAAGATACTATTACTGTTATCGATACAACTGTTGGTCGTGCGATTCTGTCTCTAATTTTACCTAAAGGCATGCCGTTTGCGTCAATCAACCAGCCGCTAGGTAAAAAGCAGATTTCTGGCTTATTGAATGAGTGTTACCGTCGTCTAGGTCTTAAAGATACAGTTATCTTTGCTGACCAAGTTATGTACACCGGTTTCCATTATGCAATGAAGTCAGGTGTTTCTATCGGTATTGATGACTTAGTTATCCCACCGGTTAAAGCACAGATAATTGAATCAGCTGAAGCTGAAGTTACTGAAATCAACCAACAATTCCAATCAGGTCTTGTAACGGCTGGTGAAAAGTACAACAAAGTTATCGATATCTGGTCACGCGTAAACGAAAACTTATCACGTGAAATGATGTCTAACTTGTCGAAAGACACAGTTATCAATGCACAAGGTGAAGAAGTAGAGCAACCGTCATTTAACTCAGTGTTTATGATGGCCGACTCAGGTGCTCGTGGTAGTGCTGCACAGATTCGTCAGTTGGCGGGTATGCGTGGTCTAATGGCACGTCCAGATGGTTCAATCATCGAGACGCCAATCACAGCTAACTTCCGTGAAGGTCTAAACGTACTTCAGTACTTCATCTCAACGCATGGTGCGCGTAAAGGTCTTGCCGATACAGCACTTAAAACAGCTAACTCGGGTTACCTAACGCGTCGTCTAGTAGACGTTGCACAAGATTTGGTAATCAATGAAGATGACTGTGGCACAGAAGATGGCTTAACAATGAAACCGCTTATTGAAGGTGGTGATGTTGTAGAAGCACTTCGTGAACGTGTTCTAGGTCGTGTTGTTGCTGAAGATATTGTGATTCCAGGTACTAATACAGTACTTGTTGAACGTAATATCATGCTTGACGAAAAGCTGTGTGACCTTTTAGAAGAGCATTCAGTAGATGAAGTTCGCGTACGTTCTGTTATCACTTGTGATAATGACTTTGGTGTTTGTGCTAACTGTTATGGTCGTGACCTAGCACGTGGTCATATCATCAACGCGGGTGAATCAGTTGGTGTTATAGCAGCACAGTCAATCGGTGAGCCAGGTACACAGTTAACAATGCGTACTTTCCACATCGGTGGTGCGGCATCTAGAGCGTCTGCAGAAAATAATGTACAAGTTAAAACTAACGGTACATTAAAACTTCATAACTCTAAGTATGTACTTAACACAGACGATAAGATTGTTATTACCTCTCGTTCAACGGAAATTACTATCATTGATAGTTATGGTCGTGAGAAAGAGCGTTATAAAGTGCCTTACGGTGCAGTATTAACAGTTAAAGACAATACGGAAGTTCAAGGTAACGACATCGTTGCTACTTGGGACCCGCATAGTCACCCAATCGTTCTTGAGCATAAATCAAAAGTATCGTTTAGCGATATCGATGATTCAAATACAGAAGCACAGACTGATGAACTAACCGGTTTAACCCGTGTAGTTGTAAAAGACCTTGCTAAAGTAAATACGAAAGAACCAAAGCTTATCATCGAAAGTGAAGAGCGCGGTCTGCAAGAAACACGTCTACCTTCATATACTACAATTGAAGTGATTGACGGCGTTACAGCAAACCCTGGTGACGTGCTTGCACGTATACCACAAGAAGGTTCGAAAACTCGTGATATCACGGGTGGTCTACCACGCGTAGCCGACTTATTTGAAGCTCGTAAGCCAAAAGATCCAGCTATCTTAGCTGAAATCACAGGTACAATTAGCTTCGGTAAAGAGACTAAAGGTAAGAAGCGTTTAGTTATTACTCCACCAGAAGGTGATCATTACGAAGAGATGATCCACAAGTGGCGTCAACTTAACGTGTTTGAAGGTGAGCAAGTGTCTAAAGGTGAAGTTATCGCCGATGGTCCTGAATCACCGCATGACATCTTACGCCTACGTGGTGTGACTCATGTTGCTAACTACATCGTTAACGAAGTGCAAGAGGTTTACCGTTTGCAAGGCGTTAAGATCAATGACAAGCACATTGAAACAATTATCCGTCAAATGTTACGTAAATGTACCATTATGCACGGCGGTGATACTGACTTCTTAGCCGGTGAACAAATCGAAGTGGCGCGCGTTAATATCGCAAACCGTGACCTTGAAAAACAAGGTAAGATACCAGCTAAGTTTGAAATCCAGTTAATGGGTATCACAAAAGCATCACTAGCAACAGAATCTTTCATCTCTGCAGCGTCTTTCCAAGAGACAACACGTGTTCTTACAGATGCGGCAGTGAATGGTAAGAGCGATGAACTTCGCGGTCTTAAAGAAAACGTAATTGTGGGTCGTTTGATCCCAGCCGGTACCGGTTTTGCGTATCATCAAGAACGTATGGCTCGCCGTAAACAAAGCAAAGTAGTAGTAGAAGAGCAAACTGTAAGTGCAGAAGAGGCAACTCAAGCACTAACTGACGCTCTAAATGCTGATTTGTCTGGAAATCAATAAACTGTTCTTAATCAATAGATTAAGTGATAGTAAGGCAGATATCTTCTGTCTTACTATTAGTTTAGGTTGACAGGTTAAACTTTGCTCATTAAAATTCCGCCACCCATTTACTTGTGTGCTTAATGCAGACTCGTAAATAAAGGGCGGATTTTTTATTTTTTTCAGTAGTAATTTTAATTTCAGGAGCTATTTAAATGGCAACTATTAACCAGCTAGTGCGTAAGCCACGCCGTAGCAAGGTTACGAAAAGTAACTCAGCTGCACTAAAAGCGTGTCCGCAAAAGCGCGGTGTATGTACTCGCGTATATACAACTACACCTAAGAAACCTAACTCGGCGTTACGTAAAGTAGCTCGTGTACGTTTAACTAACGGTTTCGAAGTAACTTCATACATTGGTGGTGAAGGTCATAACCTTCAAGAGCATAGTGTAATCCTAATCCGTGGTGGTCGTGTTAAAGATTTACCAGGTGTGCGTTTTCACACTGTTCGTGGTGCACTTGACTGTGCAGGCGTTAGCGACCGTCGTCAAGCTCGTTCTAAATACGGTACTAAACGCCCTAAAGGCTAATGTTTTCCGTTAGTAAGGCCAAGCACTAAATATTTATAATTATTGTTTTGGGTGATTGACTCGAAAGAGCAAACCTGAATAAACCGGAGATACAAAATGCCTAGAAGACGCGTAATCGGTCAACGTAAAATTCTTCCAGATCCTAAGTTCGGATCGGAACTTCTTGCTAAATTCGTTAACATCGTGATGTTAGACGGCAAGAAATCTACTGCTGAAAAAATTGTTTATGGTGCGCTAGACGTGGCTGCTGAGAAATCAGGCAAGTCGCACCTAGAAATCTTTGAAACTGCACTTGATAACATCCGCCCACAGGTAGAAGTTAAATCTCGCCGTGTTGGTGGTTCAACTTATCAAGTACCAGTTGAAGTACGTCCAGTTCGTCGTAACGCATTAGGTATGCGTTGGTTAGTAGACGCTGCACGTAAGCGTGGCGAAAAATCTATGGGCTTACGTTTAGCTCAAGAAATCGTTGACGCTGCTGACAACAAAGGCACTGCGGTTAAGAAACGTGAAGACGTTCACCGTATGGCTGAAGCGAATAAAGCATTCGCTCATTACCGTTGGTAATCTGTCTTTAACCTTTAAGAGGATCATATGGCACGTACAACTCCACTTGAGCGCTATCGTAATATAGGTATTGTAGCTCACGTAGATGCAGGCAAAACCACCACAACAGAACGAGTTCTGTTCTACACGGGTCTTTCTCATAAGATCGGTGAAGTACATGATGGCGCTGCAACTATGGATTGGATGGAGCAGGAACAAGAGCGTGGTATCACAATCACTTCTGCTGCAACAACGTGTTTTTGGAAAGGGATGGACGCTCAATTTGACGCCCATCGTATCAATATTATTGATACTCCAGGACACGTAGATTTCACTATCGAAGTAGAGCGTTCTTTACGCGTACTTGATGGTGCGGTAGTTGTTCTTTGTGCTTCATCTGGTGTACAGCCGCAAACTGAGACAGTTTGGCGTCAAGCGAACAAATACGAAGTTCCGAGAATGATCTTCGTAAATAAAATGGATCGCACGGGCGCTGACTTCTTAGCTGTGGTTAGCCAGGTGAAATCTCGTCTTGGAGCAACGCCTGTTCCAATTCAGTTGCCTGTAGGCGCTGAGGACGACTTTAAAGGTGTTATTGACCTCATAAAAATGAAAATGATTAACTGGAACGAAGCGGACCAGGGTATGACTTTTTCATATGAGGCAATACCGGCAGATCTTCTGGAATTAGCTGAAGAATGGCGCTCTCATTTAGTTGAAAGCGCTGCTGAAGCAACAGATGAACTAATGGATAAATACTTAGAAGGTGAAGAGTTAAGCGAAGCAGAAATCAAAAATGCTTTGCGTCAACGAACATTAGCGAATGAGATTGTTCCAGTTACTTGTGGTAGTGCATTTAAAAACAAAGGTGTTCAAGCTGTGCTTGATTGCGTTGTTGAATATATGCCCTCACCAGAGCAAGTGAAACAAATCCAAGGTATCTTAGAAAATGGTACTGAGGAAGAACGTCCTGCTAATGATAAAGCGCCGTTTGCTGCACTCGCATTTAAGATTGCAACAGACCCGTTTGTTGGCACCTTGACCTTTTTCCGTGTTTACTCTGGTACTGTTAAACAGGGTGACACGGTATATAATCCAGTAAAAAGTAAGCGTGAGCGACTTGGCCGTATCGTACAGATGCATTCAAACTCTCGTGAAGAGATCAAAGAAGTTTTCGCAGGCGACATCGCGGCAGCTATTGGTCTTAAAGACGTAACAACAGGTGAAACACTGTGTGATCCGAGTTCTATTATTACGCTTGAGCGTATGGAATTCCCTGAACCAGTAATCTCTATTGCGGTTGAGCCTCGCACTATAGCTGACCAAGATAAGATGGGTATTGCGCTAGGTAAACTAGCTGCTGAAGATCCTTCTTTTCGCGTACAAACTGACGAAGAATCAGGCCAGATTATAATCTCTGGCATGGGTGAACTTCACCTTGATATCATCGTCGACCGTATGAAACGTGAATTCAGTGTTGAATGTAACGTTGGTAAGCCGCAGGTCTCATACCGAGAAGCTATTCGTTCAACTGTTAAAGTTGAAGGGAAGTTTATACGTCAGTCAGGTGGTCGTGGTCAATATGGTCACGTTTGGATTAAACTTGAACCGATGGATATTACGGATGATGAGTCACCAATTTACGAGTTCGTTAACGAAACCGTAGGTGGTTCTGTTCCTAAAGAATTCGTCCCTGCGGTAGACAAAGGTATCCAAGAGCAAATGTCTCAAGGTGTACTGGCAGGCTACCCATTACTTGGCGTTAGAGCGACTTTATATGATGGTTCATTCCATGATGTAGATTCGAATGAAATGGCATTTAAAATAGCAGGTTCACTGGCAATGAGAGATGGGGCGCTTAAAGCTAACCCTGTACTTTTAGAGCCAGTAATGAAGGTTGAAGTACTCACTCCTGATTCAAATATGGGTGATGTAGTTGGCGACTTAAACCGTCGCCGCGGCATAATCGAAGGCATGGAAGATGCATTAGGTGGACTTAAGCAAATTAATGCGCAAGTTCCTCTTTCTGAAATGTTTGGTTATGCGACTGCTTTACGATCTGCAACACAAGGCCGTGCCTCATACTCTATGGAGTTTGTGAAGTACGCTGAAGCCTCGAAAAATGTTGCAGATACAATAATTTCAGCTCGCGCTGTTATATAATTTTAGCTTGTCTGGCTCAATAGTGAGTCAGGCTTTAATTTCTTTATTAGGAATTTTTTAAGATGGCAAAAGAAAAGTTTGAACGCGTAAAACCGCATGTAAACGTTGGTACAATCGGCCACGTTGACCACGGTAAAACTACACTAACTGCAGCAATCACTAACGTACTTGCAAAAGTATACGGCGGTGTTGCTAAAGATTTCGC